>JBGTHH010000962.1:0-12665 GCA_041746275.1 Pirellulaceae bacterium
CATCAAGAGCAGCCGCGAGCCACCTCGGGGAAAGAGGTGCTGATTACCTTGAAACCGGGTTTGCCGGTTGGCCCTTTGGACCAACGCATCGAAGTGGTCGCACACGCCGGCGAGGAAGTCTCGTTGCGCATTCCCATGAACGGTCGGATCACGGGCGACATTTCACTTGTGGGAGGCTCGAAGTTCAGCCCGGAAGTCAATGTGCTGTCGCTTGGCCGAATTCAAAATGGGCAGGGCCAAGTCGCCAAAATGCATCTCATGGTCAAAGGCGAGCATCGCGCCGACGTTGAGGTCACGGTCACCCATATCGATCCCGAAGGGGTTCTGTCGGCCACGATTGGCGAGGCCAAGTCCATTCAGAACGGCAAGACCTATATGATTCCGGTCACCATCGAGGTTGCCGACGACGCCCCGTCCATCAATCGGTTGGGTGGCCCTCAAGCGGAGCTAGGCAAGATTGTGCTTCGCACGACCCATCCCACAACCAAGGAAATCGCCTTGTTCGTTCGCTTTGCCGTTGATTAAGACGCGCTACCAGCTTACTTTCCACTCATGTGCCAGAGATCGGGCACTGTGGCCAAGGGAATTTCACGCGGAGAATCGGGGCCGCATCGGCGCGATCCTTCGACTTGCGGAACCGTTCAGGGAAGGAAGACTGTATGCGATCAGCACACGCTCGGTTGGCTGGGGTTGTCGTCGCAGTGGGAGCCATGGTATTGGCCTGTCGCTCGGAACGAGCCACGACGCCACCCACGCCAACAGCTCCTCCAGAAGCTCGCGTCGATTCAGAGAAGACCTCGGCGACGACCGATGCGGCGACGGCGGATTCGACGTTGACGACAACGCCGGAGCCCCCATTGTCTCCCACGGAGTCGGCAGCGATGGAAGGCGATCTCAAGCCGCAATCGGACGCCGCGACGACATCCTCAACTCCAGCGACCGATGACGCAACTTTGGTTCAAGAGCTGGAACTGTTCAAGGGTTGGGGCCAGCCGAGTGTCACGCTGGTGCTGACCGGCCAACAAAAGGGGTACATCGAGCCCTGCGGCTGTACTGGTCTAGCCAACCAAAAGGGAGGTCTTGCGCGACGTCAAACGCTCATTCGCGAGTTACAAGCCAAGGGCTGGCCGCTCTGTTCCTTAGATGTTGGTAACCAAGTGCGTCGCTTTGGACGACAAGCCGAACTCAAGTTTCAGATTACCGCCGAAGGTTTGACGCAGATGGGCTATCAGGCAATTGCGTTTGGCGAGCTGGATCTGAGTCTCTCGGTCGGTGAGGTGGCGGCGGCGACAATGTCCTCGGATGACAAGCCCAGCGTATTCGTAAGTGCGAACGCGGCCGTGCTGGATCGCAGCCTGACGCCGCGTTTTCAGATTGTGGAGGCTGGTGGCCAACGGATCGGCGTGACCTCGATTCTGGGGACCGCCGAACAGAAGAAACTCAGCAACAGCGAAATCGTGCTGCAACCGGTGGCAGAAAGTTTAGCGGAAGTGTGGCCGGAGCTGGAACAGGCAGAGTGCGATTTATACGTACTGTTGGCACACGCTTCCCTAGATGAATCGCGCGAACTGGCACGGAAGTTCACCGGCTTCGATGTCATTGTGTCGAGCGGTGGCTTCGGAGATCCGACCTACGAACCCGAAACGATGGAGGACACGGAGGCCATCTTGGTGCAGGTCGGTGTCAAAGGAATGTTTGTGGGAGTCGTCGGGTTCTTCCCCGATGACGAGCAGCGTCTGCGTTATCAACGCGTGCCGCTGGACGCGAGATTCGCCGATGCTCCCGAAATGCTGGACCTGCTCAAGTCGTACCAAGAACAGCTTGAAATTACCGGCTTGGAAGGATTGGGGGTCAAACCCGTGCAGCACGCCACGGGTCGGCAATTCGTGGGGTCCCAAGCCTGTGCAGATTGTCACACAAAAGCCTTCGCGGTCTGGAAAGAGACGCCACACGCCCATGCCACCGACTCGCTCGTGTATCCCAACGAACGGTCGGAAATCCCCCGGCACCACGACCCCGAATGTCTTAGCTGCCACGTGACCGGCTGGAATCCTCAAAGCTACTTTCCCTATACCTCGGGATATCTCGGTCTGGAGGCACCTCCCTTGTTGGTGGGCAACGGATGTGAAAACTGCCACGGCCCAGGTTCGGCTCACGTAGCCGCCGAATCAGGTGATGTCGATGCGTCAGACGAACTCCTGAAAGAGCTGCGCATGGCCATGCGTCTTCCGTTGGCCAAAGCCGAGCAAAAGTACATGGAGTGTCACGATTTAGACAACGATCCCAATTTCCATCTGGAAGGAGCTTTCGAGCGATACTGGCCGCAAGTCGAGCATCGGGGATTGGATTAGCCCGCGACCGAGCTGATCAGACGACGTCGCTCCCGATGCCCGGAATCAAGCGAAAGTATTTTCAAACATCTAGTTGTCAATAATGTGTTAAATGGATATATTTCTGGTACGTACTTCTTAGCCGTTCTCGGGTGGCTTGATCATGAACGACGATATCGTTCCTTCCGACATCGCGATCCTCGACCTGTTGCGGACCAACGAGTCGTTAAGCATTGCGGATTTGGCGACGGCGATGCAAGTCACCGCGACGGCCGTTCGGCAGCGTTTAAGTCGCTTGATGGCTCAGGGATACGTGGACCGAGCGACCACGCGTGCGGGGCGAGGGAGACCAAGTCATCAATATCGTTTGACAACAAAGGGTCGCAGGAAGTCGGGTGCCAACTTCGCTGATCTAGCGATCGCCTTGTGGCACGAAGTGCGTGCCATCGCCGATCCTGAGGTTCGCCGAGGTTTGTTGCAACGGCTGTCCAAGCGATTGGTCGACATGTACGCCGATCAGGTCCAGGGTGACACCGTTGAAGAGCGGATGGAGTCGATTGCGGAGTTATTTAATGAGCGCAAGATCCCCTTTGCCGTCACGCGTGAAGCGGATCGTTTACCGATTTTAACGGCACTGGCCTGTCCCTACCCGGGTTTGGCCGAACAAGACCGCTCGATCTGTTCGATGGAGAAAATTCTCTTTGCGGAATTGCTCGGCGAATCCGTTCGGTTGGGCAAGTGTCGCTTGGATGGAGCCTCGTGTTGCACTTTTGAACTTCACCAAGAGGGTACTAGCTGAGAGTCCGAACGTTGGTTAGCGTGTGTAAATTACGATATTTCAACGGCTCCGACTCTGCTATTCCAGGAATCGAATCATGACACAACCTTGGATCGAAGGACGGTTTGAGGAGAACGTAATCACCACGACCGTCGAGCAAGCCATCAACTGGGCTCGCCAGTCCAGTGTTTGGCCGATGACATTCGGTTTGGCCTGCTGTGCGATCGAAATGATGGCAACAGGTGCGAGTCGCTACGACTTGGATCGATTCGGAGCCGGTGCCTTTCGCGCGACGCCTCGCCAAGCCGATTTGATGATCGTGGCTGGCACGGTCACCTACAAGATGGCCAGTCGCGTCCGCCGACTCTACAACATGATGCCGGAGCCCAAGTTTGTGATTGCGATGGGAGCCTGCACGGTCGGAGGTGGGCCATACTTCAAGTGGGGTTACCATGTCGTCAAAGGCGTCGATCTGGTAGTACCCGTCGATGTCTACGTTCCCGGTTGTCCTCCTCGACCAGAAGCCCTCCTCGAAGGCCTGATGCGGATTCAGGACAAGATCAAGGGACATCGCATCGCGAAACGCAAGGTCGACGGCAACAAGATGTTTCAATCGGGAATCAAGCTCGACGATGATCTCCCCATTCCGCATCACTCGGGTTACGTGTCCGCACCGGCGGACGGCAGTCCGTTGACCGACCATCAAAAGATAACGGGCTAGTGTATCCGACACGACGACAACTTAACGACGACATTTTCACGACGACAACTTCACAATGATTGATCGCATGATAGACCGCTTAGAGATCAAGGACCTTCACGTTTCCGTGGAAGGCAAACCCATTTTGCGTGGTGTCAATCTGCTGATGAAGCGGGGCGAAACTCACGCCTTGATGGGCCCCAACGGGTCCGGAAAAAGCACCTTGGGTTTGGCCATCATGGGGCACCCCAATTACGAGGTGACGCAGGGCACGATCGAACTGAACGGCGAGAATTTGGTCGAGATGTCGCCGGACGAACGGGCTCGAGCCGGGATCTTTCTCGCTTTTCAACGCCCGGTGGCGATTCCGGGGGTCAAGCTGGCTGACTTCTTGCGTCACGCCACCACCAACATTCGGCGTCCCGATCGCAAGGAAGGCGAAGAGCTGATTCCGATGCGTGAGTTCCGTAAAGAGTTGAAGGCGAACATGGAGCAATTGCAGATGGACGTCGAGTTCGCTCGGCGCTACGTGAACGATGGCTTCTCGGGCGGCGAGATGAAACGGGCGGAAATCCTGCAACTCGCGATGCTCCAGCCCAAGTTCGCGATTCTCGACGAAACCGATAGCGGATTGGACGCGGACGCCGTTCGATTGGCGAGCGAAAGCATCGCGGAGATCGGCCGCGAGAAGATGGGCCTGTTGATCATCACGCACCACGACAAACTGCTGGTCCACAATCCCCCCGAATTCACGCACGTGATGCTCGGTGGGCGACTCGTCGAAACGGGCGGCGTGGACTTGGCCAACGAATTGCACAACGAAGGCTACGACAGAATTCGCAAGGCATATCCCGAAGCCGCCGCCGAGAATCAGGCGATGCTGCAGAAAGAGAAACCCGCGACCGTTGTCTAGGACTCACCATCATCGACAGCACGCGGAACACATAAGGTAAGCGACATGGCGACCAACATCATCGAATCGACTCCCGAGCGCATCGGCGAAATCAATAAGTACGATTTCCACACCGAGTCCACGCCGACTTTCAAGGCGGAGAAGGGCATCTCGGCCAAGATCGTCGCGCAGATCTCCGAGATGAAGGGCGAGCCCGGTTGGATGCGGGACTTCCGATTGCGAAGCTTTGAGATCTTTGAGTCAAAGCCGATGCCGAGATGGGGTGGCGCGCTCGATCTCAACTTTCAAGACATCTATTACTATCTCAAGCCGACGGATCATCAGGGCAAGACCTGGGATGACGTGCCGGATGAGATCAAGAAGACGTTTGAGAAACTAGGCATTCCCGAAGCCGAGCGGAAGTTTCTATCGGGCGTTAAGGCTCAGTTCGAGAGCGAAGTTGTCTATGGTTCGCTGAAAGAAGACCTCGGCAATCAGGGTGTGTTGTTTACCGACACCGACACGGCGGTTCGTGAACACCCGGAAATCCTGCGCGAGTACTTCGGCAAAATCATCCCGCCCGAAGACAATAAGTTCGCCGCGTTGAACTCGGCGGTTTGGTCCGGCGGTTCGTTCATCTATGTCCCCAAAGGGGTAAAGATCGAGTTTCCGTTACAGGCGTATTTCCGAATCAACGCGGAAAACATGGGCCAGTTCGAGCGTACATTGATCATCGTTGACGAAGGTGCCGAAGTACATTACGTCGAGGGCTGTACCGCCCCCATGTACAGTACGGAAAGCCTGCACTCGGCCGTGGTCGAGATCATTTGCAAGCGAGGTTCTCGATGTCGTTACACGACAATTCAGAACTGGGCCAACAATATTTACAACTTGGTCACCAAGCGTGCGATGGCCTATCGCGATGCCACGATGGAATGGGTGGATGGCAACCTGGGGAGTCGCTTGACGATGAAGTACCCAGCGGTCTACATGATGGAGCCGGGTGCGCGAGGCGAGATCCTGTCGATCGCCTTCTCGGGAGCGGGCCAACATCAGGACGCGGGTGCCAAACTCGTGCATTGTGCCCCCAACACCACCGGTCAGATTATTTCCAAGTCGATCTCGAAGAACGGTGGCCGCAGCAGTTATCGCGGCTTGGTGCGTGTGGAGAAAGGCGCTACGAACACCAAGTGCAATGTGGTGTGCGATGCTTTGATCTTGGACCCGCAAAGCCGTAGCGACACCTATCCGTACATCGAGGTCGCCGAGCAGGATGTCTCCATCGGTCATGAGGCGAGTGTCTCGCGGATTGGTGAGGAGCAACTGTTCTATCTCACCAGTCGCGGCCTGACGGAAGCGGAAGCCAGCACGATGATCGTTAACGGTTTCATCGAGCCACTGGTGAAGGAGTTGCCGATGGAATACGCCGTCGAAATGAACCGCCTGATTCAACTTCAGATGGAAGGTTCGGTGGGCTAACGGGCTCGTTGTTCATCGTTCCGTTCCGCCTCAACCCTCTGCTCTAGCCGATGTGACGTTCCGATGATGGAAGTAACCACTGCCTTGAATTTCACCGACGATGGCTTCCAGGCTTTTCTCGAAAGCCGCCACGAACCCGTGTGGTTAACGGACCTGCGCAAGTCCGCTTGGCAGACATTTCGCAAATTGTCGTGGCCCGCGCGGAATGCCGAAGAGTGGATTCGGACCGACATTCGCCAGTTCCAATTAGATCGCTATGCACTGTCGACGGAAGTGGCTCCCGGATCGACGGTGGCCCACGCGTTGCTTCGCGAGGGGGTCGAACTGGGAGGTGGCTACACGTCGCTCGACAGTCGGCAGGTCGCTTCCCAGCTTGCTCCGCGTTGGACGGAAAAGGGCGTGCTCTTTGGCAGCTTGGACGAGATCATTAACGAGCACGGCGATCGCCTGCGTCCTTACTTACTGAGCCGCGCGGTGAATCCGAGTTACGACAAGTTCTCGGCCCTGCACGCGGCCTTCTGGAGTGGTGGCGCGGTGCTGTATGTCCCGCGTGGCGTGGTCGTGGACGAACCGTTTCATGCGCTCTCGGCCTTGACGGATGGCGGCGTTGATCTCAGCCACACGTTGGTTGTTCTGGAAGATGGCGCGGAGGCCACGTTGCTTTCGGAAACCGCTAGTGAAACCGAACGCGGCGCGGGGTTCCACTGCGGTGCCATCGAGTTGATTCTCAATCCTGGAGCCAATCTGCGGTATGTGAACTTGCAGAACTGGGGCAGTGGCGTTTGGCACTTTTCGCATCAAAAGGCCCTTGTGGATCGTGATGCCTCGTTACAGTGGACCATTGCCGCAATGGGTGCCAAGCTGGCTAAAGTGAATCAACATGTCGGGCTGATCGGCGAAGGGGCGAGCTGTCAGGTGAATGGTGTCATGTTCACCGAGGACAAACAGCATCTTTCCTATCACACGCTGCAACATCACGCGGCACCAAGTTGTCGGAGCGATTTGCTCTACAAGGCCGGCTTGCAAGACAAGTCTCGAACCGTGTGGCGCGGCATGATTAAGGTCGATCCCGCAGCCCAACGCACCGATGGTTACCAGCGCAACGACAACCTCTTGCTGTCCACCCAGTCGCGAGCCGACTCGATACCCGGACTGGAGATCGAAGCCGACGATGTGCGTTGTACGCACGGCTCGACATCCGGCCGCGTGGACGACGAGTTGGTGTTCTACGCCCGCTGCCGCGGATATACGCGTAAAGAAGCGATCCAGATGATTGTCACCGGGTTCTTTCAAAAGGTCTTCGACCGCATCACCATTGAAAGCGTGCGCGAGGCACTGGGGAATGCCATTGCCCGCCGTGTGCGAGAGTACGAATAAATCATGTCCGACTTCGTTCAAGTCGCGAAGGTTTCCGAACTTGCCGATCCCGGTAAAGTGCTGATCGAAGTCGACAATCGCTTGGTGGTGCTGTTGCATATCGGTGGCCGGTTCTACTGCATCGACGATGTCTGTACGCATGACGGCGGACCGTTGGGCGAAGGCGAACTCTGCGGCTTTGAACTCGCCTGTCCTCGTCATGGTGCCAAGTTTGATGTCCGCACGGGAGCCGCGTTGACGATGCCCGCCACGGAGGCCACGGTCATTCACGAGGTGCGGGTGGAAGGTGATGCCGTGTTCGTTCGCGTTCGTGAAGATTGAAATGGGAGATGGATGATGTCCGTCAGCGAAGAGGCCGTGCGGGAAGAGTTGAAAAAGGTGATCGATCCCGAGTTGTTCGTGAACATCATTGACTTGGGACTGGTCTACGAGGTCGACATTCAGGACGCCGACGAGGATAAGAAGAATATCCGCATCGACATGACCCTGACCAGTCCGATGTGTCCCGCAGGCCCGCAATTGATCGCCCAGAGCAAGCAGGTGGTCAGTGCCCTGGAACATGTCGGCCAAGTCGAGGTGAAGATCGTCCTAGATCCGGCTTGGACGCCCGATCGCATGACGGACGACGCCCGAGACCAACTCGGCATCTTCTAGCGCCGATAACATCGACATCTCGGGCGATCTGGCATTTGACCATGCGGATCTTTCTCTACGAGTACATCACCGGAGGTGGATTGTTTTCGGCTTCTCCCGATCGATCGTTCGCCCCATCGATGTTCCGCGAAGCAGTCGCCATGGTTACGGCCTTGGCGACGGACTTCCTGCAGATTACCAACTCGGAAGTCGTGATGCTGCGAGATGTCCGGTGCGACGCGCAGCCCTGGCCCTTGAGAACGATCGTGGAGCCAGTCGATTCCGCTCGTCGAGAACTCGACCTACTTCTCGCCCTTGCCAGCGACGCCGATTGGACTGTGCTTATCGCGCCGGAGTGCGGTGGTGCCTTGAGGCAGCGTTGTGAATTGGTCGCCGCCTCAGCGGGCCGTTTGCTCAGTCCGCCACCGCCCGTCGTGGCACTCGCGACGCACAAATATCGCACTGCGAAACATCTGCGCGCGGCAGGTGTTTCCGTACCTCGGCAAGTTCTCCTGCGCAGTGGCAAGCCGCTGCCGACTTCCTTTCCGTATCCCGCGGTGATGAAGCCCATCGACGGAGCCGGCTCGGCTCATGTGCGACTCGTCGACCAGCCGATTGACGGGACGCCCGACGGCGCATTGACGGAGTATCTGTTGGAAGAGTTTCATGCGGGAACTCCAGCCAGTGTGGCCGTTTTGTGCGGACCGAGCGGCCACATCGTGCTGCCAGCTTGCTCTCAGCGGCTCAGCCAGGACGGTCACTTTCAGTATTTGGGCGGGCACACACCGCTGGCCGAACCACACCAAAGTCGAGCCCGCGAGCTCGCGGAGCGCGTTGTCGCCACGTTAGAATCACCGGTGGGCTACCTCGGGATCGATATGGTACTCGACGATCATCACAAGCAGCGGGATGTTGTGATTGAGATCAATCCACGGCTTACGACGTCGTACTGCGGGCTGCGTAGACTGGCGCGGGGCAACTTGGCCGAGGCTATGGTCGCTGTTGCCAATGGCGAATTGCCAGAGTTGCTCTTCCACTGCGACCCGGTAAACTTTTTGGCGGATGGCAACGTGTCGGCAGGCAGCGCCTGATGAACTTGACGAAGGCCAGCGGCACGGCCAGGAGCGTGACATGCAGTGGTTGGCTTTAGATATCGGTGGAGCCAATTTGAAGGTGGCGGACGGCTTGGGCTATGCTGAGTCGTTTCCGTTCGCCTTGTGGCGCGATCCCCACCGCCTGGCTCAGGAACTGCGGACCATCATTGCCCAGGCACCGCCCTGCGATCACTTGGCCGTCACCATGACGGGCGAATTGGCGGATTGCTTTGAAACGAAGTTCCAAGGTGTCGTATTCATTCTGGAGGCCGTGCAGCAAGCGGCGGATCGTCGGCATACACGGGTCTATTTGAATGACGGGGCGCTCGTCGCGCCTCAAGTGGCCAAGTCGCGACCGCTCGCGGTGGCAGCCGCCAACTGGCACGCGCTGGCGCGATTCGCGGGGAGATTCACGCGCCAACAAAATGCCCTGTTGATCGATGTCGGCTCGACAACTTGCGATATCGTTCCAATGATTCACGGCGTGCCCACCACCAATCGAACGGATACGGAACGACTCCTTAGCGGCGAATTAGTCTATGCGGGTGTCGATCGCACGCCGGTCTGTGCGCTGGTATCGCAACTTCCCTATCGCGGTCAGATGTGTGCGATCGCTCGTGAACTGTTCGCCACGACCCGTGATGTCTACATCCTGTTGGAGTCGGCTCCCGAAGACCCGGCCAATCGTGACACCGCGGACGGACGGCCGGCAACGAAGGCGGCCTCTCGGGCACGGCTCGCCAGGATGCTCTGTGCCGATACCGAGGAGTTCCATCATCGTGATGCCGTCGTGGCCGCACAGGCGATCGCCACTGCCCACCTCGATTTGATTGTTCGGGGAATCCAGCGCGTGATTGCCAATCAGCCGTGGCAACCGACGGCCTGCGTGCTGTCGGGACATGGGATGTTCGTGGCCAAGGCGGCCTTGATCCGCATGGGGGTGACTTGGACCCAGCAAGCGTTGATCCACGAGATTGGCGCGGCAGCGGCTCGTTGCGCTCCAGCACATGCGTTAGCGGTTCTGGCTCGCGAAGGAGACGATTCGTGAGTCGCAACTTCTTGCGGGTTGCTAAAGTGGGCGGCAGCTTGCTCGACTTTCGCGAACTACCGATGTCGCTACGTAACTGGCTGGATTGCCAACCTGGCTCGAACGTGCTCATCGCCGGAGGCGGCGCGATGGTCGATGTGATCCGCAGAGCTGACGAGATCTTTCAACTGGGCGAGGTCGCGTCGCATCGTCTGAGCCTGAATACGATGCGGATCACCGCCGATCTGCTGGCCGAACTACTGCCCGAGGCCATGCTAGTGCACTGCGTCAATGACTTGCGCGAACGCCTGGAAGCAGGGACACCGCAAAATTTTGTTCTCGATGTCGGTCCTTGGGCGACTCAACTCGAAAACCGCGACAAGTTACCAAGCCAATGGAATGTCACCAGCGATTCGATCGCCGCCCGCGTCGCCACGGCCTTAGCTGCTCACGAACTGGTTCTCTTCAAGTCAACGCCACTACCACCCAACCTGACTCGACAGCAGATCTTGGAAGCTGGCCTGGTGGATGGCTATTTCCATGAAGCCGCGGCGGAATGGGATGCCGTGCGTTGGGTCAACCTGCGCGGTTCACCAGTTACGGAACGATCGTTTTAGGAACGCACGCCGGAGTTTCGCCGCACGCTATTGCCACCACAACGACTTGCCGCGCGGCGTCGCTCGAGTATGCACGGCGTGTACTCGCGGGTCAGCCTGAGTCAAACTGGCGACTTGCCACGACTCGATCTGAACGCCTCCAGAGGCCGACACGATCCACGAGTTGCGCGTCCGCAAAAAGCTGACTTCCGGCGAGATCTTCTTCGCCGCGTGCCATGTCTCAAGTCGGAGATCATTCGCTTCGCCCGTCAGCAAGGGTAAGCTGCAACCGGCCTTCTCGCACAGTCGCTCCTTCTCGATCAAGGCCGAGACCACACACAGGTCCATCAAGTTTCGCAACTCGCCAAACACCGGAGCCACCGCCGATAGTTCATCGTATTTTTCCGTCATCGTATCGGCCCAACGTTTGGCGGCGTCATTCGTACGACCGGTCGCTGTGACGGAACCGTCCTCGGCCGCGAACTCATCCTCGGTCAAGACCTTCACGCCAGGACCGCGCAGTTCCCATGCCAACCCGTCTTCACTCGCCGCCAGAGGAGCGTAGTTGCAAGCCATCCACCAACGGGGATTCACGTCGGCGGCCATGCGAGTTCCCTTAATCATGGCGAGATAGCTACCGAGTCCCTTCACGGGAGACTCTTCGAGGTTCATCGCCAGTCGCTTCATGCGATAGTCGGCGGCGACGAGCACTCGAGCGAAGTGGCTGGTTTCGGGAACCCCCACGAGCTTGACCATTTGCGGACCAAAAGCTTGCTTCACGGCCGCTTCGAACTGCGGAGTCGGAGTGAGCGGACGACCGCGTTGTGAATCGAAAAGTTGCTTCAGGTTTTGACGTCCTTCGGCCGTTGGATCGATGGAGACGCTGATTCCGCCGAGGCGAGCGGCACGCACGGTTCGCATGGCGACGAGCAAATCATCGAGCAACAGTACGGGGCGACCGGTGGTAACGCCCACAATGTCGGCACCCTCGCTCACGCGCCAGCCTTCACCGGGGCCCGCGAGCACGATGTCGTTTTCCTCCGGGTAAACAAACACATACTGAATTCGCTGCAAGCCCGCGAGGAATCGCACTTCTTCCGGCAACTGGCCCAAGTTATTTCGCAGCGCCTCGTCGCAGGCGGCTTCCAACCCGCGTAGCGAGATCATGCGCAGCTCGACGGGGAGTTTCAGTTCGCCCGTGGCGGCTTTGACATCCTTGCGAAGTTCGGCGAGCCATAGTTTACGACTGCTGTCGCTAGGCGGTCCGACGACACCCTCCACATCAATCGAAATTCCACCGACCGAGCTGTTGCGAAAGTTTCCATGACCAGCCATTACGGGCACGCACAGACTCACCATACAGGCCCACACCAAGGTTCGTGGGGCGGCGAGGCGAGCAACTCGAAGTGACGTCAAAACGCAACGCAACATGTCGGAACTCCTGGTTAAGAACCTGCAACTTCAGCACCACCGATATGCCACCGGTCAACCCGGCGGCTGGTTGGGCGGAAATGCAACGCAATGTCCAGAATAACTGCGGCCTTAAGTAATTTCAAGAAAGTAGTCTACTTAGCGTGGAAACGCCACGTATCCGCGACGCGATCAAACTCTTCTGGTCGACGGGGAATATACAGAGAGAGAGTCAAGGGAACACGACGGGGCAAGGACGCTGGCTTGCGCGCGGCCGTGACCGGAGGCAAGCATCTTGACGGCTTTACGGACATTTGCCGGGATTTATTCATCAAGGCTGGCGTCCCTG
>JBGTHH010000963.1:0-16698 GCA_041746275.1 Pirellulaceae bacterium
GATATTCGCAAACCAGTTAGGTCACCAGCGGACGGAGTCGGCGTGGTCGGAAGTATCTTCGTCATTCCTCAAACAGACACCTACGAAGCACCTCGCGTTACGAATGCGAATCGCCAGGATGTTGGTGCTTTGGTGCTGCGCGAATTTATCGCCGGACCGGAGAACAGCTTGGTCCGCCAAGCCGCTGGCACGGTCACCAGCGATTGGGGGCGATTCAACCCGCTCTGTATCGTCGGACTTTCGGGTGTCGGCAAGTCGCATTTGCTTCGATGTCTTTTGGAAAGCGCGACTCAATTCTATCCCGGTCTCAAGCACACGTTGTTGAGTGGTGCCGATTACGCCCGCGCGATCTCTGATGCGATGGACGTCGACTCCTTGGATGAACTCCGCGAACAGCATCGCTCGGTCGATTTATTGATGCTGGATGGCCTTCAGGAGATCGCCACGAAGACCTACGCGCAACAGGAGCTGCTCCATACGCTTGATCGCCTGGTGGAGCTGCATGGGCAAGTCATCGTGACCTCGAGTCTATCGCTTGATGAGATGCCGACGTTGTTGCCCGCACTGGCCAGTCGTTTACTGAGCGGTTTGTGTATGCCGATCGCGCCTCCCACGCCCGCCACCTGTGGCGCGATGGTTGAACAACTAGCCCACCAGATTCAATTGAACGTGCCCCAACCGGTTCTTGAACATCTGCTCCGTGTGTCAACTCGTCGCCAATCGAGGCCGCTCCTCTTTAGCGATCTGACCGCCCTGCTGACTGAACTGCGGTGCCTGGAAGACCAGCCCGCTGCGGAACACGCGATCGATGCCATCACACGCATCACACAACGGTCACTGCCACTTGCCGTGACGGTCAAAGACATCAACAAAGCGGTGGCCAAGTACTTCCACGTCAAGCTCCGCGAGTTGACGGGCAGTTCGCGACGTCAAACGGTGGTACGCGCCCGAGCCATGTCGGTCTTTCTTATCAGAACGCTGCTCGGTTTGAGTTATCAAGCCATCGGCCAGCACCTGGGAGGTCGAGACCACACGACGATCCTACACGCCTTGGCCCGCGCGGAATCGCTGATGGATACGGATCCCTGCTTCGCCCGAGCAGCAAAAGATCTTGCAGCACCGTTCGCCTGACAAACCAACTTCGAAATTCGTTTAAGGAACTCGTGGAAAACATGTCGCCAAAGTGTGTGAGCAGGTCGATGGTTTTTAGGTCTATCGACGGACGGCAAGCCAATCGACTTAATTCCCGCAACGACCAACAGGATGCCAACCTTAAGTCGACAGATCATCGACCGGTTATCCACATGAAGTTTGCTACGTCGAAGCTACATAACTGACAGCTTGTCCAAGCTTTACCGCCAAGCGATAGCTCTTTACCGACAATCCCGCCCGACAGCTTACTAGTACTACTGAAACTAAATACTTTAGAAAACGACAAGACAGCCTATGAAAATCACATGTGATCGTGAGCAACTGCTAAATGCGTTCATGACGGCCGCCACCGTGGCACCCAGTCGCAGTCCCAAGCCGATTCTATGCAACGTCAAGCTGGAGGTGACCAATCAAGGCTGCATCCTGATGGCCACCGATATGGAAGTTGGCATCCGCATCGAGGTGGGTGGGATTGAAGTCGACACACCCGGGACGATCCTAGCACCCGTCAAACACTTGGGTGGCATTCTCCGCGAGAGCAGCGATGAGAAACTGAAGATCGAGGCGAACGACAAAGGGACCGTGGTACGGGGCGAACGGAGCGAGTTCAAGTTAGCCGCGGAGAATCCCGACGAGTTCCCCAACGTCGCTGGCTTCACCGAGACCGCGTATTACGAAGTCGCCGCCCCACTCTTCAAGGAGCTCGTACGACGAACGTTGTTTGCCACTGACGCCGAGAGCAGTCGTTATGCGTTGGGCGGCGTGCTGATCGAACTGGCCGAGGATAAGATCATCGCCGTGGCGACGGATGGACGACGCTTGGCCAAGATGGAAGGGCCCGCCGTGGCCGTGGGAGGGCCGCAGTCTGGAGACACGATGACCATCGTGCCTTCCCGCGCCATGCAGTTAATGGAGCGGACGCTAGGCGATGCCACCGCACCTGTGCAGATCGCGGCGCGCGCGAACGACGTCATCGTCCGCAATTCCCGCTCGACGATCTACGCGCGTTTGGTCGAAGGACGGTTTCCCAAGTGGCGTGATGTGTTTCCCACCCGCAATGATTCCGTACAGACGCAGATCGCCGTGGGACCGCTCTACTCGGCCTTGCGACAAGCGGCAATTGTGGCGAGCGACGAGAGCCGAGGCATCGATTTTACGTTCGGTCACGGCACGTTGGTCTTTACCGGTTCGTCAGCCGAAGTGGGGCAATCCCGCGTCGAACTGCCGATCCCTTATGATGGCGAGGATATCAGCGTGACGATGGATCATCGCTTTGTCGGCGATTTTCTCAAGGTCTTGGACAGCGAGAGGACCGTGTGTGTTGACATCCGAAATTCCGATTCGGCGGCGTTGTTCACGACCGACGACGGCTATGGCTATGTCGTCATGCCGCTGGCTCGTGAACATTGATCGTGGATTGGTTAACAGGGATTGGGTGAGTGTTCAGGATGTCACGATCCGCGGAAGATGACTTTGATCAGATTCTCAGGGAAGCCCAGCAGCGGCAAGTTCACCCCAAGATACCGCAGCGTATCGGGGAGGTTATGAATCGTCTGTTGGCGCGGAAGGGATACGCGCAGATCCAGCAGGCACAGCAATGGGATGCGGCTTGGGTCGCCGTCGCAGGTGACCGATTGTCGGCGGCCAGTCGTGTGAGCCGACACAATCGAGGTGTGCTGGAGATCATCGTCCGCAATTCGTCGGTTCTACAAGAGTTAACTTTTCAAAAACAGACGCTGCTAAAAAAATTACGTTCCGCGGCGGATGTTCCGTCCATTCGAGATTTACGTTTTCGCGTTGGTGAGATTGATTGAACCAGGCTCGGAAACGCATCCAGGGAATTCATGACCATGACTGATGATCAAACTCCAGAAGAACAACCCACGAACTCGCCTGAGGAGCAACAGGCACTTCCGCCCCAACATTCCACGACACCGCAAGCCAACGCCGAGTATCGTCCGGAGGACTTACAGCATCTTTCGGATTTGGATCACGTACGCAAACGACCGGCGATGTACATCGGGGATATCACGGCTCGTGGGTTGCATCATTTGGTGTACGAGGTCGTCGATAACTCGATTGACGAAGCAATGGCGGGATTCGCCAAACACGTCTCGGTCGTCGTCAACAACGATGGATCGGTCACGGTCGAGGACGATGGGCGTGGCATTCCCGTCGAGATTCATCCGCAACTGTCCGAGGAGACCGGTCGCGACATGTCCACGCTGGAAGGCGTGATGACGGTGCTGAAGTTTGGGGGCAAGTTCGAGAAGGGCGCGTATCAAACTTCCGGTGGTCTGCACGGTGTCGGCGTGACGGTCGTCAATTTTCTATCGCAGTGGTGCGAAGTGGAAGTCTTTCGGGATGGGCACGTCTTTCAACAGGAATACGAACGCGGTATCCCGACGGGACCGGTTCGAAAACTGGGAACGACCAACAAGATTGGCACGAAGACGACCTTCAAACCCGACAGCCAAGTCTTTCAGACAACGAAGTTCGTTTATGACATTCTCTACAAGCGTCTGCAGGAACTCGCTTTCTTGAATCGTGGCGTGCGGATCAAGTTCTTCGATTCGCGGAATGGCGAAGGGGAGGAATTTTGCTACGAACGCGGGATTATCGAGTTCGTGGAGCATTTGAATCGGGCGAGTGAGTCGCTTCATCGCGACGTCATTTATTTCACGGGGGAAGCCGAGGGGATTGGCTACGAGATCGCACTGCAATACACCAGCGAGTACACCGAGAACCTGCACTCCTATGTGAATAACATCCATACCATCGAAGGTGGTACCCACGTCTCGGGGTTCAAGGCGGCTTTGACGCGGACGATGAACTCGTATGGCAAGAAGGAAGGGATCTTCAAGGATCTCGTGCCGACGGGCGACGATTTTCGCGAGGGTCTGACCGCCGTCATTTCGACGCGCGTGCCGCATCCACAGTTCGAAGGGCAGACCAAGACCAAGTTGGGTAACAACGACGTGGAAGGAGTCATCAACACGGCGGTAGGCGAGTATCTTTCCAAATACCTGGAGGAAAATCCGCGCGTCGCCAAGATCGTGGTGAGGAAGGGCGTGTTGGCCGCCGAGGCCCGTGAGGCCGCTCGGAAGGCCAAGGATATTCTGCGACAACGCAAAACGGCCTTGGGGGGCGGAGCACTGCCAGGCAAACTACGCGATTGCATCAGTCGTGAAATGGAGAAGTGCGAATTGTATCTGGTCGAAGGGGATTCGGCCGGCGGCAGCGCCGAGGGCGGGCGGTTACGCGAGTATCAAGCCATCCTGCCGTTGCGCGGCAAGATCATCAACGCGTATAAGTCGCGTGAAGACAAGGTGCTGGCCAACGAGGAAGTGCAAAGCATGATCCGCGCGATCGACAGCGGAATCGGCGAGGATCAAGATGTCAGCAAACGCCGCTACAACAAGATCATCATCATGACCGACGCCGATGTCGATGGCTCGCATATCCGGACGCTGCTACTCTGCTTCTTCTACCGACAGATGTATCAACTGGTGGTCGGCGGACATGTATACGTCGCCCAACCACCGCTGTTCCGCGTCAAGTCGAAGCAAACGACCTACTACGTCCAAACCGACGAAGAGATGAAGACGCAGTTGTTGGAACGCGGTTTGGAAGACGCCATGTTCGATAATGGACAAGGCGAGATCATCCAGGGCGAGACGATGACCAAGTTGTGTGTCACCTTGGCCGCGATGGAGGACGCCTTGCTTGCGCTCGAGCGGCGGGGTATTAGCTTGCGGGCGCATGCCGAGCGGCTCGATGCTCAAGGAAAGCTGCCAATGTTCCACGTCTTCTTGGGACGCAACGAGTATTGGTTCACCTCGCGTCAGGAACTCGATGACCTGTTGCAGCAGCAAGTCCAAGCGGAAGGCGGCGAGGTCCATGTCAGTGATCAACCGGAACCCACCGAGGCGAGTGCCATGCATACCCCCGAGTTGCATGTTACCGAGCTACATGAAGTTCGCACGATCAATAGTGGGCTGAGCGAGTTGGCGGAGTTGGGCTTCTCCATTCAATCCTTGATACCGCAGGAGCGGACGGGTATCGAAGAGCCGCGTTACCTTCTGCGTCGCGGCGACCATGAAGGTCCGCTGGAGGATCTGCGCGATCTGCTGCCCGCCGTCCGAGCGGCGGGCGAGAAGGGACTCCAAGTCACACGTTTTAAAGGGTTGGGTGAAATGAACGCGGAAGAGCTTCGCGAAACGACGCTCGATCCCGATAATCGCACGCTGGTGCAAGTCAGCATGCGCGATGCCGGAGCCGCGGACGAAATGTTTCGCGTGTTGATGGGAGACAAGGTCGAGCCGCGTCGCGAGTTCATCGAGAAGCACGCACTCGAGGTTCGCAATCTGGACGTGTAATCCGAGCCGCAAAGTCACGGCAACGGCAAGATCTCGCGTACCGAGAGCTTTTTCAATTCGACATCCACATAGTCGTTGCGAAAGTAAACGGCCGGCCGGGCATCGGTGAGGATTTCATCGATGTGGCGATCACTGTCGGGTTTGGCACCCTGCCAGCCGCCGACATCGACATGCACTAGGCTCCCATTTAGGTCGTTCGAGAATTCAGTGGGATAGGCTTCCAGTTTGTCACCGAGAGGGAAGCATTGATATACCCGACAAGCCTGGGCCACAACTTGTCGATATGGTTCTAACCCTTGGCGGGCTTAAAGATCCTTGCCGATACCAGCGTGCGACTCATGCACTCCGGCAACTACGGCTACAGTTGGGAAGATGCCGGGATGGAGTTGCAACGCTACCGGACGTTTCACTTCCATACCAAGTGATTGGATCCGAAAGCGAGGGCAGACACCTTACCGCTTGCGTCAACGTTACCGATGAAATGCAACATCCGGGGATTCGTCCCATTTTCGACCCGGCACGGGTGCCTTAATCCCCCTGGAGACGAGATCAAGCTTGACCACGTCAGTCCGAGTCGCTTAACATATTGACTGTTGTTGATGAGATCGTCGCACGTGGCCGTCTCCAGACAACGCACCCGCCGCCCATAGCCTGTCCGAAAAGGGGTCAGACCCTCTCCGGCGAGGCCAATAACCCCAGTGAAATCGACTCGCCTCCAAAGGGTCAGACCCCTTTTCGGACAGAGTTTAAACACAGCTTCCTCCCACCTAAATTACTCCGCCCTGTTGTTCCTCGTGACGAAGGTCGACTCATGGCTAGACATTTCTCACGCCTCGTGCTTTCGTTTTCCGCTAGCTTGCTGCTACTCGCCGCGTTGTTTCCGCGGACTGCGGTTGCGGACGAAGCGTTGCACGTTACGATCGATCGCTTGATCGAAGAAGCCAGCTTCGGCGTGGTCGCCCCGGTCGCCAGCGACGGCGAATTCCTGCGACGATTGTATTTGGATCTGACCGGCTCGATCCCGCCCAGCTCTGTGGCTCGCGAGTTTCTAAGTGACACCTCGGCGGACAAACGGGTGCGGATGGTCGATCGACTACTCGATAGCCCCTACTACGATCGCCACATGATGAACGTTCTTGACGTGATGTTGTTGGAACGCCGCTCGGAGAAGAACGTCAAGAACGATGAATGGCGAGCTTACTTGTACGATTCCATCGCGGCTAACAAACCGTGGGACCAGCTCACTCGCGAGATTCTGGCGGCGGATGGAACGGACGAGAAAATTCGCTCGGCGACGGCGTTCTATTTCACTCGTGAAGCCGAACCGAATCTGTTGACGCGCGATATCGGCCGCATCTTTTTTGGAATGGATTTGCAGTGTGCTCAGTGCCATGACCACCCGCTGATTTCCAGTTACTATCAAGCGGACTATTACGGGATTTTCGCGTTCGTCAGCCGCGGCACTTTGTTCACGGACAAGGACAAGAAGGTCTTTTACGCCGAGAAGGCGGACGGCGATGTCTCGTTCACTTCCGTCTTTACCAAGGAACAGGATCGGACCTTCCCAAGGTTGCCTACGGGGTTCGAGATCGACGAGCCGTTCTTTCCGATGGGCGAAGACTATGCGGTGGCTCCGGCCGACAATGTGCGACCGGTTCCGAAGTACAGCCGTCGCGCGCAGTTGGCAGAGTTGACCACCAGCGGCACCAATCGGCAATTCAACAAGAACATCGCCAATCGCTTGTGGGCTCACATGATGGGACGAGGTTTGGTGGAGCCGGTCGATCTGCACCATGCCGACAATCCTCCTTCACATCCTGAGCTGTTGGAGTTGCTCGGCGATCAATTCGCCGCCATGAAGTACGACATAAAGGCTCTCCTACGCGAACTGGCCTTGAGCAACACGTATCAACGATCGCTCGATACTCCGGCGACTTTGGCGGAGCAAGCGACGGCCATCGAGCCGCTCGTCGAGATTCTCACGACCGAATCCGAACAAGTGGCCGAACGTCTCGCTCAAGCGAACGCTGTGGTCAAGCAACTCGACACGGAATTGGACAAGGCGAAGGGTCTGGCCGCACCGATCTTTGAAGAGCTGACCAAGGCCAATGCCGCCATCGGCGAAGCCCGTAAGGCAGCCGACAAGGCCGCTCAGGCGCTGGCCGAATCGCAAACCGAGTTGACTCCCAAACAAACCGCGGCGCAGCTTTTGAGCGGCATCGCGGCCAATACGGGCGCTGCCGCCGCCGCGTTGGCGGATGCGGCTTTGGTTGAAACGGCCGCCAAGTTTCAAGCTCGCGCGGATCAGCTTGCGAAGGAAGTGGCCGCACTGACCAAGGCCGTGGCCGACAAGACTCCTCCGGCGGAAGCGACCGCCGCGACGCTCGCGCAAGCCAAGGCGACTGCCGAGGAGATCCGACAACGATTTGAAACCGCTCGGGAGCAAGTCAAGCTGCTCGAACCACAATTGGCGACCGCCCTGAGTGAACAGCAACAGCACGAACGCGCCAAACTGCTCACCCAGTCGCGACTGCAAGTTGCCAAACGCATTTTAGGATACGCGGAATCGTTAGGGACTGTCGCTCAGACACAAGAGCCGCAAGCACGCGAAGAAGCGGAGCTCGCGGCAAGTCGACTGCATGAAGAACTGGTTGATCGGCTGGAGAAACAGTTCTCGACAAATCGGCTCGAACATCTCTCGCCGGAACAAATGGCCACGGCCATCCTGCAAGCCACCGGCATGGTCGAGATCCAGCGTACTGTCGGTGAAGCGGAAGTGAACAAGAAGATGCCGCAGGACCCCGAGAAGGACGCCGATGTCACTCACCAGTTGCTGCGTGAAAAGGAGATCGAGGCCTTTGTCTACGAGAAGCTCAAGGGTCATGTCGCGACGTTCGTCAAGCTGTTTGGACACACGGGCGGACAACCCCAAGCCGACTTTTTCGCCACGGTCGATCAGGCGTTGTTCTTCGCCAATGGTGGAACCGTTTTGTCTTGGCTCAATCCGGCGGGCAACAATCTGACCGCTCGACTACAGAAGCTGGAAGAGCCCGCGGAGATCGCGGATGAATTGTATCTGACCGTGCTCACCCGACCGCCCGTCGAAGCGGAGGTCCAGGAAGTGGCTGAGTATCTTGCCACTCGCGCCGAGGATAAGCTCGGGGCCGTGAAGGAGATGACTTGGGCCTTGATCACCTCCGCGGAGTTTCGTTTCAGCCACTAAAAGCCTATCCGAAAAGGGGTCTGACCCTCTCCGGCGAGGAAAAAAAACTACGTTAAATTGTTTCGCCTCCAACGGGTCAGACCCCTTTTCGGACAGGCTCTAAAACACGCCCTCATCATTCAAGGAGTCGACCATGAAGTGCTCGTATGCCTGTGGAACCGCCGAACACGTTCTGGCACGACGTCAGTTTTTGGGTGGTCTGGCCGCCGGAGCCGGAGTGGTGGTGGGCGGCTTGGGAGCCTTGGCGGGACCAGCGGTAGGCAACCAATTGGCGAAAGAACAGAAGCGCGTCGTGGTCGTCAACATGGCGGGTGGCTTGAGTCAGTTGGAAAGTTGGGATCCGAAACCCGGCACGGACACCGGTGGCCCGTTTCGCGCGATCCCGACGTCGGTGCCGGGAATCCACATCTGCGAACTGTTGCCACACACGGCGAAGCAGATGCATCATCTGTCGCTCGTGCGGAGCATTAACATCAAGGAGAACGATCACGGCAAGGGCGCGTACGCGATGTTCACCGGCCGTCGCCAAACACCTGCCGCCGATTTCCCGAAGCTCGGCGCGGTGGCTGCTAAAGCGTTGTCACCAGCGACTGCGTCCCTGCCGGGACATATCGTGATCACACCCAAAGGCAGTGGCGGACGCGGCAGCGATTCGGCTTACCTGGGACCCAAGTACGCCAGCATCTCGCTTGGCGATGGCCAACCGCCTCAGAATACCGTTTTGCCGGAGTCGATCACTGAAATGTCCGAGCAACAGCGACAGGCGTTTCGCCGCAAGGTGAACGATCGCTTTGCCCTGCGTCGGCGGACCGCCATGACCGATGCTTACACGGCGAACTACGAACAGGCGTTGGAACTGATGAAGCAACGCGAGATCTTCGATATCTCGAAGGAGCCGGAACAAGATCACGCTCGCTACGGCACGCATGACTTTGGCCGTCACTGTTTGTTGGCGAGACGCTTGTTGGAGAGCGGCATTACCTTCGTGCAGGTGACGCACTCGAACTACGACACGCACTACGAGAACTTTGACTTTCATATCGAACAACTTGGTGAATTCGATTCGCCGTTTGCCACGCTGGTCGCCGATCTCGCCGATCGTGGCATGTTGGAAAGCACGCTGATCGTCGTCCTCTCCGAATTCGGCCGCACGCCCAACATCAATCAGGGCTATGGCCGCGACCACTGGGGGACGGCTTGGTCGATCTGCTTAGGTGGCGGTCGGATACAGCCCGGTGCGGTCATCGGCAAGACCAACGACAACGGCACGGCCGTGGTGGACCGCGAGGTGGATCATGGCCACCTGTTCCATACGTACATGCAAGCGGTCGGCGTCGATTCCAGTGGCACGTTCGACATCGATGGGCGCGAGATGCCGATCGCCGATCCCGCCGCCTCGCCGATCTCCGAGCTGTTGGCGTAACTACCAACCATCCTTGTTTCAATTTTGGGTGGCACCGATCAGGGAGTACGTCGGGGTTAAGCTGGTGCCGGGGTACTTCATCTCCGACGCCTTCAATTGCTCCAACAGATGCTCGATCGCGAGGTTGCTGCGGGGGTTCGAGAACGGATGAACGCGGACTTCAAGTTGACCATTTGACTCGTCCGGATGCAGGTCCGCCTCTTGCCGGAACAAGTGCTTCCGTCATGCGGTTCGACATGAGGCAGGAGTGTCTTCCCGCGTGATTGTTGCTTGGAGGCGACTGGAGAGTGAACCGCAGTTGCGGCTAAGCGATGAGCTCGTGGACAACTTGGCCACCCTCGGGGCCCGTCAACCGATGATCGCGACCAGCGTACCAATAGGTTAGATCATTGGCGTGCAGGCCGAGTAAGTGCAAAATGGTGGCGTGCAAATCGCGGAAGTGGACCTTGCCCGCGACGGCTTGAGCGCCGGTTTCGTTCGTCTGACCGTGGACGTAGCCGGATCGCACGCCGCCTCCCGCCATCCAGAACGTAAAGCCCCGGTAGTTGTGATCGGTGTCATCCTTGCCATCGCCGGGAGTCAAGCCAGGCCGTCCGAACTCGCCACCCCACACGACCAACGTTTCTTCCAATAATCCACGCTGCCGGAGATCCTCCAGCAAAGCTGCGATGGGCGCATCGGTGGCGGCGCAATTCGCCTGTAAATCACGACGATGATTCTTATGCTGATCCCAACTGCCGTGATTCAACTCGACGAACCGCACGCCCGCCTCGACGAACCGACGGGCCAGTAAGCACTGGCGACCGAAGTCCGATGGTTTGCAAATCCCGATCTTGGGAGCTTGGTGCCCCACGCGATAACGTTCCAGTGTGGCTTGCGTTTCGCGGCTCAGGTCCAACAGGCCCGGTGCCGCCGCCTGCATTTGAAAGCCGAGCTCCATCGAATGGATCACGCTCTCCAGCTTGTCATCGTGCGGTCGTTGGGTGAGATGCTGTCGATTCATCATCTGGAGGAAATCGACTTGCCGCCGTTTGGCCGATAGGGGCAAGTGGTCACTGGCCACATTGTTGAGCGTGGCTTGCGACATATCCTCGCCATTGACGCCAATCGGCGTGCCGCTGTAGATCGATGGCAGGAAGGCGCTCGAATAGATGGAGCTTTTGGAGGTATTCAGGCTGATGAAGCCAGGCAGGTCCTGGTTCTCGGTGCCCAACCCATACGTGATCCAGGAGCCCATGCTCGGCCGCTGCCGCAGGCGTTCGCCGGTATGCAGTTGCAAGAACGATTGAGCGTGAATCCCCGTATCGGCATGCATACCGTTAATCACGCACAGTTGATCGGCATGGCGTGCCGTTTCGGGAAGCAGCTCGGAAATCCACATGCCGCTGTCACCATGCCGCCGAAAGGAGAAGACCGATCCCGGATGCGGCTTGGCACCGGTTTGCGGTTTGTAATCAAACATGTCGAGCTGAGCGGGACCGCCGCTCATGCAGAGGAAGATGACTCGTTTGGCACTCGCCGGCAGCGGTGGGGTGCGTTCCGCCAAGCCGACTTCTTGTGGTGCCGCCACGGCTTGCTCGCTCAGCATGGCTTGCAGCGCTAGATGGCCGAACCCGCACGAGGTGGCCTGCAACATGCTGCGTCGTGAGTATTTCATCGAGTGCTCCTCGTGGGAAGTCGGGCCCATGACAAGTTCATCGGCAGGTCAAAATGTCAGTCAACATAGCGAAATTCATTGGCGGCCAACAAAGCCTGACAAAAGCTGGCCCAAGCTAGCTCTTCGGACTGTAGTTCCGACTGGTTTGCCTGCACAAATGCCACGGCTTGCTCTAGCTCGTCGTGATTCGGCTCACGGCAGAAGGCCAGTCGCCAGGCATCGCGCACGCGTTGCCGGGAATCTTCCGTACTGCTGATCAACCGCCGCGCGAAATGGGCGGCCTGCTCGACCACAAACGGACTGTTGTAAAGATGCAGCGCTTGTCCCGGCACCGTGCTCACGTCACGCTGGCCGGTCACCGAGGTGAAGTCCGGCAAATCGAAAGCGGCAAGCTCGGCGGGTGGAGCGCTCCGCAAATAGCACAAATAGATGCTGCGGTGATGATTGGGTTCATGCAGATTCCCCGCCAGATTCACCAGGATATCGCGGTGCCCGACCAACGAACCCACACCGGGTCGCGGATCCAACTGCCCGCTGACGTGCAACATGCTATCGCGCAGTGCTTCCGCCTCCAAACGGCGACGCTGGTGACGAGCGAGCCAGAGGTTTTGCGTATCGGCCGCGATCACATCGGGACCGGCGTCGCAGGCCAGTTGATAGGTGCGACTCAGCACGATCGTGCGAATCAAGCGTTTCATCGACCAGCCATCGCTCGTGAAGCGCGTCGCCAAATGGTCGAGCAACAGAGGATGGGTGGGCCGCTCGCCATAGACGCCAAAATCGTCCGGTGTGCGCACCAAGCCCTCGCCAAACAATTGCAGCCATAGGCGATTCACTATGACGCGGGCTGTCAGCGGATGATCCGCGTGGGTCAGCCATTCGGCCAACTGCAAGCGGCCGCTTTGGGTCGGTTCGACTTCGATTGGACTGGGCACGGCACATTGCGAGAGAAAGCCGCGTGGTATCACGTCGCCCAACTTGGCAGCTTCGCCTTTGATGTTGATCTTGGCGTCGGCCGGCTTCTCGCGATCGCGCACGCCCATGGCCAGCGGTGTGCCTGTCGCCCATTTGGATTTAGGGATCGCTTTCGGCTTACCCGTGTTGGATTCCAAGACCAGCACGGTTTCCACAAAACCCTCGGGTGGTGGAATGTGCATCGCGGCTTTCAGCACGTGCAGGTCGGTCGCTGGTGCCGTGAGTCCTTCGTGGGCCGCTGTTCCCCACATGGTTTCGGTGCTGGTAAAGATTCCCGCCAGTGCGTAATAGTCACGCGTGGGAATCGGATCGAACTTGTGGTCGTGGCAGCGGGCACAACTGACGCTCATTCCTAATATGCCGCGTCCGATCACGTCGATCTGATCGGCGACCACGTCCATCTCGAAATTGCTGTTCATGGCCTTGGCCGGTTTGGAACCCATTGCCAAGAATCCCGTCGCGATCAAGTGGCGATCACGTTGCTCAGGCGTATTGCTGGGCAGCAAATCACCGGCGATCTGTTCGGTCAGAAACCGGTCGTAGGGCAGATCCTCGTTGAATGCGGCAATGACGTAATCGCGATAGCGCCAAGCATGGGGGAAGGTGGGATTGCGTCCCAACCCGTCGTTGCCGTTAGATTCGCCGTAGCGTGCCACGTCCAGCCAGACGCGCCCCCAACGTTCCCCGAACTCGGGTCGGAGCAACAGGCCATCCACCCAGCGCGCGAGCGCCTCAGAACCATGTTGCTGATAGTCGGTGACGAAGGCCTCGACATCGTCCATCGTCGGTGGCAATCCGATCAAGTCGAAATGAAGTCGCCGCGCCAACGCCTGTGGTTCGGCGTCGCGACTTGGCTTGAGCCCGGCAGCTTCGATACCAGCCAGCACGAAATGATCCAGGGGATCGCGCGGCCATGCGTCTTGTTGAATCGGCGGGAGCGGCGGATTTTGGATCGGTTGCAGCGACCACAACGGTTCCTCGTCGGCGTTCGAGTCACGCACTGGCTTGGCCGCAGCCGCTGGCAGTCCGCGTGGATCGGGTGCGCCACGCTGAACCCACTGCACGAGATCGTTCACAATCGACTCGGGCAGCGGTTGATCAGGAGGCATCTCCAGACCATCGTAACGGATGGCCTGAATCAGGAGACTGGCGTTCGGTTGGCCGGCCACGAGGGCCGGTCCTGACTCGCCACCTCGGCGCATCCCCTCCCGCGAGTCAAGCAGTAGTTTGCCGCCGACTTCCTTTGCGTCCGCCGCATGGCACTCGTAACAGTACTGGACAAGCACCGGACGAATCTTGTTCTCGAAGAACGTCAAATCGTCGGCCGTGGGAGGCTTTCCATACAGCGCGGATCGGTTCCCAGCCACAAACATCACGAACAACGTGCTGATGGTCAGGAGGATTCGGGTCATGGCGGGCGGTCTCGCGGATGACGGGCGGGACCATGAGTATGGCCGAAATCTCCGGCAAATACCAGATTGAGCCCCCGAGGTTTCTCCCTTTGGAATAGTCCCGAAGTGAACTCCCGCTTTAGCGGAACGGCGCAAGCCGTCCGGTCTCGCAAAACCGGTGGGCTTGCGCCCAACCGCTACCTTCGAATCGTGGAACCTATTTCGGGACAATTCCTTTGGCTGTCCGACACGAGGCAAGCCTCCGTGAGCGGATCAAGCGAGCAGGTCATGGACCACATGGCCGTGGACATCGGTGAGGCGGAAATCGCGCCCCGCGTAATTGAACGTGAGCCGCTGGTGATCGAAACCCAACAGGTGCAGCAGCGTGGCGTGCCAGTCGTGGATATGCACGGGCTGCTCAACGGCTTGATAGCCAAATTCATCGGTCGCACCATGGGCATAGCCCGGCTTCACACCTCCGCCCGCCATCCACATCGTGTAGCCTTGGTTGTTGTGATCCCGCCCGTTGAGATTCTGACCGTAGGGCGTGCGACCGAACTCGCCACCCCAGACCACCAACGTCTCGTCCAGCATCCCGCGCTGCTTGAGATCGGATAACAGCGCCGCCATCGGCCGATCCGTGGCTTGGCAACTCTTGGTCAATTCGTCCTTGAGCAGAAAGTGATGATCCCAGCCGACCGGTGCCGTGATCTCGATGAAGCGAACTCCCGCTTCGGCCAACCGTCGAGCCATCAAACATTGGCGTCCAAAGCGATCGGTCGGTTTTCCCGCACCGATGCCGTACTGTTCGAGCATCGTCGCCGACTCGGAACGCATGTCCATCACCTGCGGCACTTCATCTTGCATGCGGAATGCCAACTCGAACGACGCGATCGCGCCTTCGATCTCGGGATGATACCCATCGCGCGCCAACTTGCGGGCGTTCAGTCCGCGAATCAAATCCAATTGCGCGAGTTGTTCCGCGCGGCTGACATCGGCGTTCTCCAAGTTCCTCAACGGCGGACCGGGCTCCTGGTCGACTCCCAACAGCGCGGCATAGAAGCCGGGAATCTGATTGCCGCCCAGCTTGGTACCCTGATAGATCGCCGGCAGGAAAGCGCTACCGTAGTTCCTCGCTCCACCGTTATCCGACGGAGGGTTCAACGTGATGAAGCCAGGCAGGTTCGCGTTCTCGGTCCCCAATCCGTACAGCGTCCATGCACCCAGCGAGGGGCGCGTGAATTGGAAGCTGCCGGTATGCATTTGCACGAACGCCTGGGAATGGTTGGGCAAGTCGGTGCGCATGCTGTGGATCATGCATAGATCGTCCGCATGACCGGCCAGTTCGGGCAGGAGCTCCGAGAACCAAAGTCCCGCCTTGCCCTGTTGCGCGAATTGAAACGGCGAGCCCAGCAGTTTGGCCGCGCCTCGTTCACGTCCGATGCTCGCGGTCTGTCCCGACATCTTGTTCAGCGTCGGTTTGTAATCGAATAAGTCGACGTGCGAGGGTCCTCCGTTCATGCACAGGAAGATCACCCGCCGCGCTCGCGCGGGAAAGTGAGAATCCTTGGGTGCGAGTGGGCTCGCGTCGGCCCGTACGGTTTTGGCCGAGGCTTGATGCGCGAGCACGGACAATGCCGCACAACCAAAT
Source organism: Pirellulaceae bacterium (assembly GCA_041746275.1). Taxonomy (GTDB): domain Bacteria; phylum Planctomycetota; class Planctomycetia; order Pirellulales; family Pirellulaceae. Next base: position 15,852 of record JBGTHH010000963.1, read on the forward strand.
CCCGAGGCGAGTGACCGCAACATGCCGCGGCGCGTAACGCCGAGCAGGGAATCATTGTCATTGCGTCGCGGCATCGGTTGACTCCTCATCTGAGCTTAGTCCAGGTTGCGAAACTCTGCCGTTGAGAGCAGCGCTTGGCAATAATTGTGGATGACTTGACGACGTTTCGCTTGATCGTCTCCCGCCGTGGCGAAGCCTTGCTCCAAGAACTCGCGTGCCAAGTCGATCTCGTCCTGCTCCGCTGGTCGGCTGAAACACAATCGGAACGCCAACTGAATTTGCTGTTCTTGCTCAGTCGCTTCGCGTTCCAAGCGTTCGGCCAGCCCGCGAGCTCGGTCGCGCACGAATGGACTGTTCATCAAGTAAAGAGCTTGGAGCGGGACATTGGTCGTTTGACGGTCGCCAGTCACTAGACTTGGTTCCGCGAAGTCGAACAAGTCCAACACGTCGGGAAGGCGGTCGCGCAGCACGGGCAGATACACGGAACGGTGCAGACTGCCATCCAAATCGGCAGGCAGTCGTTTGTCCAAACCGATCAAGGACACGGGTCGATCACCAATCACCTTGGCCACCAACGAGCCCGTGGGGCGCGCGGTATCCAAGTCGCCTGAAACCGCGAGCATCGCATCGCGAATTGCTTCCGCCTCCAGACGACGCTTGCTTGCTCGCCACAACCAACGATTGTCGGGGTCTTTTTGGAAAGCCGCTTCGCGGTAGTCCGAAGCTTGCCGATACGTACGCGACATGATGATCTCTTTCACCATCCGCTTGACCGACCAGTGGTGGTCGATGAACCGTATCGCGAGATGATCGAGCAGTTCGGGGTGACTGGGCAGCTCACCTTGGG
>JBGTHH010000964.1:0-1987 GCA_041746275.1 Pirellulaceae bacterium
TACTTCTCAGGCCACGAACAAATTGGCACCAATTCGTCGATGAGCCCGGCGGACGGCCGGAGGGAGCTTTGGCTGCGGACTTTCTTGCGGCCAACGGCATATCGGTGCTTTGGTATCTGCGCGCGGCGCGTTGGACGTGCGTTCCGTTCTCACTACTGGCCGGATATCTGTGTTATCGCTGGGCCTCCGAACTCTACGGATCGGCAGCCGGGGTGATAGCGACGGCACTGTGGTGCTTTTCGCCAGACGTCTTGGGGCACGCCGGATTGATAACGCCGGATGTCGGAGGGGCGGCGCTGGGGCTGGCCGCAATGTATGCGTTTTACCGATGGCTCCACGATCCGAACTGGTACGGTGCCGCCATCTCGGGGGTCGTGTTGGGGCTCGCTGAGTTGTCGAAGTCGACACTCACGATTTTCTTCCTTCTCCTACCTGCTTTATGGCTGCTGTGGCTTGTGGCGCGCCGCCTGAGGGGCCGTCTTGCCACGAGTTTTTGGCAATTGTGTTTGATCATATCGGTGGCGGTGTTCGTCTTAAACCTCGGGTATCTTTTCGATGGCAGCTTGACGCAACTCAAGGACTATCAATTCGTCAGCCGGACGATGACAGGAGTCATCGAGCCGCCCGAATACTCGGGGAACCGATTCCGCCGGACTCCCCTGGGCCTTCTACCGCTGCCGTTTCCGAAAGACTACGTTCGCGGCATGGATATCCAAAAGAAGACGTTCGATGACAACTTCCGCCCGAATTATCTGCGCGGCGAGTTCAAGAGAGGCGGGTGGTGGTACTACTTCGTTTACGCGCTCGCTGTAAAGGTCCCCTTAGGGACATGGTTGCTTGGGTTAACTGCGACCGTGTTCTGGCTATGCTCAAGGAACCGCACCCGCGATTTTCCAGACTTGATGTGCGTGCTTCTCCCGGCCACAGCAATCTTCGGCTTGGTGAGTTGGGAGACCGGATCGAACGGTCACTTCCGTTACTTGCTGCCGGCATTTCCGTTCGCGTTTATCTTCATTAGCAGCATTGCCGACTTCGAGCGACTTCGTTCCCGGTGGCTGTCAGGTACGGTGCTTGTTTGTTTGGTGTGGTTGACGACGAGCAGCGTGTCGGCGTTTCCACATAATCTCGCCTACTTCAACGAAGCTGCGGGTGGGCCTCGGAATGGGCATGACCATTTGCTCGGGAGCACGCTTGATTGGGGACAGGATCTCCTGTTTTTGGAGAATTGGGTGCAGCGTCATTCACAAGCCAAGCCGTTGTCGATTGCGTATTACGGACCCGTGCCTCCTGAGTTGTTGGGACTTCGTTACTCGATACCACCATCCGAACCGCGTCCTGGCTGGTACGCAGTGAGCGTTAATTTGATGCGCGGCCATCCGACCGGCATCCCGGATGGAGTTGGTGGCCGCGTGAGCACGCGACAATGGAAATACGCCTATTTTCAACATTTCGAGCCCGTTGCGATGGCAGGTTATTCGATCTACATCTATCACATCACGACAGCCGACGCGAATTCCGTCCGAAGCGAATTGGGACTGTTGCCACTCGATGCCGACGACCTTGCTCAGGAATCCGGATGATGGAGCCACACCCAATTCGAAAGCGGAAACTGTTTTCCCGCCTGAGCAGTTCTCGCAAGAAACGATTAAGGCCACCAGCCTCACGATGGCCGAGACGGATGATACCAGGCACCGGCTTCACGCTTGTCGAACTGCTGGTCGTCATGGCGATCATTGGCATCTTGGTTGCGTTGATCTTGCCGGCCGTGCAAGCGGCACGAGAGGCTGCGCGGAAAATGGAATGCAAGAATCATCTGAAACAAATTGGCATGGCGTTTCACTTGCACCACGACACCTACAAACACTTTCCGACGAATGGCTGGGGATGGCGGTGGGTGGGGGATGCGCGGCGTGGCTTCGGACAAGCCCAGCCGGGCGGCTGGTGCTTCAATGTGCTGCCGTTCCTCGAACAACAATCGGCCCGCGAT
>JBGTHH010000965.1:0-6556 GCA_041746275.1 Pirellulaceae bacterium
CTACCTGAAGATCAAAGTCTCGAATCATTTAGATGCGGACATCGAACGGCTTCGTCAAATTGCGGCCATCATCGAACGGTCGCGCGGAGCGGATTATGGCGTGACCCTGGATGGCAACGAACAGTATGGCAGTGCAAGTGATTTCGACGAGTTGGTCGCCGCGATCCAACGCGAACCTGCCCTGCAAACCTTGTGGCAGAATGTCCTCGCGGTCGAACAACCACTCGAACGCAAGATTGCTCTCGACCCCGCGCACACAACCGGCATTCGCCAACTGTCGCGGACCAAGCCAGTGATCATCGACGAATCCGACGGAACGCTCGATGCCTATTCCCAAGCGATCGAGCTGGGCTACCGCGGCGTCAGCAGCAAGGGCTGCAAAGGAGCGATCAAGAGCTTACTGAATGCCGGCCTGACTTGGGCTCACAACGCGCAAGGCCAGCGAGCGGATTACCTGATGACGGGCGAGGATTTGTGTACCGTCGGGATCGTGCCGGTGCAGTCGGATCTGTGCTTGGTCGCCACGCTGGGCTTGTCCCATCTCGAACGGAACGGGCATCACTATCATCGCGGCCTGTCGTATCTGCCGGAGGCTCAGCAAGAAGCGGCGCTCGCGGCACACGGTGATTTATATGCCCGGTGGAACGGTGTGGTCGCGCCGCGGCTTGTCGATGGCCAGTTCCAAATTGGTTCGTTACAATGCGAGGGCTTCGGCTTCGCCATCGAACCGGATGTCGCTTCGATGCAGTCTCCCGAGGAATGGGAGTTTGCGTCGTTAAACTTCTCGCCACCAAGTTGAAATACGCACGATGAAAACCACCGTCGTTGGTAGCTACCCCGTTCCGACTTGGTTACGTGTCTTCAGCACGCGCGAGAGCTTACGCGATGCGATGTTGGCGGTGCTCAAGACTCAGGAGTTGGCCGGTATTGATGTTGTAGCCGACGGCGAACTCTATCGCTGGGATATCAATCATGCGGAAACCAACGGCATGATCGATTACTTTGTGCGGCCGTTGGCAGGCGTCGAGTCGCGGCTGACCACGGAGCAATTCCGACGCTGGCGCAGCCGACCGGGCAATGAGTTCCGGGCCAAGCCGCCCGGCATTGTGGTCGGTCCGTTGACGGCGGGAACCTTGGATCTATCGGCCGATTACGACTTGTACCGGCACCTGACGACGCTGCCCAAGAAGTTTACGGTCACCAGTCCTTACATGCTGGCCAAGATGTTGGCGGACGATCATTACCACGACCTCACGGAGCTGGTGATGGCGCTCGCGGATATCTTGAAGGCCCAAGTCGCGGGAATCGACGCCGAAGTCGTGCAGATCGACGAGGCCAATGTCACTGGCCACGCGGACGATGGACCGCTGGCCGCCGCTGGGATCAATCGCGTGTTGGAAGGTGTCACCACCGAACGCGCGGTGCATCTCTGTTATGGGAACTACGGTGGGCAGACGATCCAGCGCGGTACTTACGAAAAGCTCGTGGCCTTTTTGAACGCCTTGCAAGCCGATCACGTGGTGCTGGAGATCGCTCGTCGACCGGCCGAGGAACTGGCGATCCTGCGGGATGTCAAACCGGAACTCGGGTTGGGCATCGGCGTGATCGATATCAAGGACAACGAAGTCGAATCGCCGGAACGGGTCGCGCGGCGGATCGAACACGCGGCTCAGACCTTGGGAGTCGAGCGAATTCGCTATGTTCATCCCGACTGCGGCTTTTGGATGCTGCCTCGCTCGGTGGCAGACGGCAAGATGAGGTCCTTGGTGGCGGGCCGCGATCTGTTTGCGGGACGGTAGCTTTCCTAGGACAGGTTCCTTTCTCTTTTTGCCGATTTTTCCCGGCGGATTCCACTCGCTACTCCGACTGCGACCGGTCCTTTCAGCCAAATCGCGTCTGGGGCCAAGGTTGACGCATCTCCTGCCTGGATTGATGCCGATAGTGTATTTATGTACACTATCGAGCTGTCCCGAAAGAAATAGGTTCCGCAATTCGAAAGTAGCGGTTGGGCGCAAGCCCACCGGTTTTGCGAGACCGGACGGCTCGCGCCGTTCCGCTAAAGCGGGAATCAATTTCGGGACTATTCCTTAATCCTCTTCGTACTTCGCAGGAACCTACAGGTGGCGGCTAAAGAAAATGCCTTGGCGGGCTCGCACCGGACGACCTTGGAGGATTTGCGTGGGCAACTCCGCAAGCTCGAACGCACGCATGCGCCGCGTGCTGGGGAGTATTTCAGCAGCGGTTGTGTGGGGCTGGACAGCCTGCATCCCGATGGCGGATTTCCTCCCGGATCGCTGATCGAATGGATCGGGCAGGGAGGCGGTAGTGGGGGGGCGATGTTGGCGTTGCTTGTCGCGCGACAGGCTTGTGGCGATCAAGGAGCCTGTGTCGTCATCGATCGTGGCGGGGAGTTTTACGCGCCGGCCGCCGCCGCCTTGGGAGTGCAGCTCGATAACTTGCTGGTCATCGAACCAGCGAACGCTCGCGATGAACAATGGGCCATCGACCAGTCACTGCGTTGCGTGGCCGTCACGGCTCTTTGGGCGCGGGTGGAGCGGACGGACAGCCCTACGTTTCGCCGGTGGCAATTGGCGGCGGAAACCGGCGGCTGCCTGGGCTGTTTCGTGCGGCCTGAAGACGCGCTTGGTCAGCCCAGTTGGGCGGATCTGCAATTGCTCGTTTCGCCCCTGCCTTCACGTCGGCATCGGCTGTTGCGGGTCACGGTCACGCGGTGTCGCGGAGGAGCGGTTGGGCAGAGTGTTCTCTTGAAGCTGGATGAAACAACGGGAGTTTTGCGGAGTGTGAAGGCCCATGACACGCATTCTTTGCATCTGGCTGCCCAACTGGCCGATCCAACGGCTCGTCAGCCAACAGCCCGAGCTTGCTGAGCGGCCTCTCATTCTGCACGACACGCCCACCGGACGTGGCGCGAGGGTCATCGCCTGCTCCGCGGCGGCGCGGGCGGCTGGCCTGCGCGTCGGGATGCCGCTGGCCGAAGCTACAGCGGTCGTCAAGCGTTTCACCTCCACATCGCGACGTCTCCACCTTCAACGCCACGATCCGCAGCAAGACCGCGTGAGCTTGGAGAACTTGGCCGAATGGTGCGAGCAGTTCAGTCCTTGCGTCGGTATCGAGGAAGGAGAGCAGCCAGAAAGTTTGCTGCTGGACATCACTGGCACGGCCACCTTGTTTGGAGATGAAGCGAGTCTCGTTAGTCAAGCTCAGACGCAATTTCAACAACGTGGCTGGACCGTTCGTCTGGCAGTCGCGGACACGATCGGTGCGGCCTGGGGAGCGGCTCACTTCACGCCCGGTTCCGCAGTGGCCGTGATCATCCCGCCGCACGACCTGACGCGGTTGGAGAAGCTGTCCGTCGAGGCCCTGCGTTTGCCTCCCGCCGCGATCGAAGTTCTGCAGCGTTTGGGCATCACGCAGCTCGCCCAACTGTTGCGGTTGCCGACCGACAGTTTGCCGTCTCGGCTGGGTGAGGAACTGGTACTGCGTCTGCAACAACTGACGGGCCAACGTGCGGAGCTCATCACTCCCCATCATCCCCGGCCGCCGTTGCGAGTCGAGTGGGACTTCCCCTATCCCACCGCCCATCGCGCCTCGGTCGAGCAGGCCGTGAGCCAGAGTTTGGACAAGTTGACAACGCAACTCCAGCAGCGTGGTTGGGGAGCTTTGCAGATCGAGTGCCGGTTGTTGTGCGAGGAACAGCGATTCGCACAAATCGATCTCCGCTTATTCGCACCGACCACGGATGCACAACGGTTGCGGGAGCTGTTTCGTTTGCAACTCGATCACCAAGTGCTCCCCGGTGCCGTTCGAGGTCTGACGTTGCAGGTTCTGCGACACGCTCCGCTCGAGCGGCATCAGCAGGACTTGTTCGCCGGCTCGACGGTGCGCCACGCGGAGCACTTCGCCGGGCTGGTCAATCGGCTGAGCAGTCGGTTGGGGAGCGAACGCATTGTGCGGTTGCAGCTTGTGGCGGATGCCCAGCCCGAATACGCCTATCGCAAGTGCTCGCTCACGGGGGACGAGAACCGACCCCCTTCCGCCACGGAGCAGGATCTGCCTCGACCACTCCAGCGGCCACTGCGCATGTTTCATCCACCTCGCCCCATCGAGGTGACACGCACGGCTCCCGCCGGACCACCGGCCACATTGCAGCTCGACGGCAGAACCGAACGCGTGAGTCATGCTTGGGGTCCGGAAGAGATCGTGACCGGCTGGTGGCGCGGTCGATCGGTGCGGCGCGATTACTACCGGATCGAAGTGGAATCGCATGGTCGCTACTGGATTTTTTGTCGCCTACAGGACGAACATTGGTTCTTGCACGGTGAATTCGCGTGACGGTGATGTGGCCACTCGGAGCCAGTCCCATTTTTTCACAGCCTCGGATCGCAAACCGTATCTGCCCCACACACTCTGTACTTAATCGTGTCCCTCGGTCTCTCCCTTCGTGCTTAATATCCGCAGTCGACGCAGATTTCCTGGCTTGTCTTTGTGCGTCTGGTCTTGGGGCTCCCGTCCAAGATGTATGCTTTCGACTAATTGCGTAACATCGCCTGCCGAATCAAAGGGGCTCCGAGCCAAAGTTCCCGTTTTTGCAGGCCCTGAGTTGTCTGGACAGAGGCGGTCGGTTTGAGTACTCTCCGCCCCCGCTACTTGGATGTTTCCGCGGGAATCGTGAAGATTCACCGCCGTGTTCCGCAATGGAGGCCAGTCGATGCAAGCCAATTTTTTCCAGTGGATTCGTGAAGGGGTCAAACAATCGGTGTTGCTGGGAGTCTCGGATGCGGTGAACCAAATGGGGACCATCCCGCACAGCGAAGAGCTCAATCAGCAGCTTCGCAGCGCCTTGAGCTTCGATGGTGAACTGCGCACGACGACCGCGCGCATGACCCCGGGGGACACTTCGAGCACGAGCCGCAAGCGATTGGGCCGATCCTTGAAGGACGGCTAATCTTCACGACTTCAGCAGCTTCTCCAGCAACGCTTCCATATCCTCTTCCACTCCAGGGCGATAGCCTTCCCAGATGGCTTGGATGCCGCCGGTTTGGTCCAACAGGATCGTCGTGGGATAATTGAAAGTGCCTAATCCCGCGGCTTCCATGAGCTTCAGCCGCGTGACGGCGCGGGGATCGCAGTAGACGGCTAGGTCGACTTGGAGCCTGTTGAGATACGCCTCGGTCGAGGATTTCAGTTCGTCGATGTCGTCTTGCCCGCCCGGTCCGCAGGCGATTGGCAGGAAACGAAACCCGGGGTGCGATTCCCAACGTCGATGCAGCTCGATCAATTGGGGGAACTCCATCAGACATGGCGGACACCACGTGCCCCAGAAGTTAATCAACACCACGCTTCCCTCCAGGTCCTTTAACTGCAACGGTTCGTCGACGCCCACGAGCGGTTCGACTTCGAGATAGGTAAGCTGTTTTCCGGCCTGGGGATGCGTTGCTCCTTGATCTTCCACGGGAGCGGGCCGCCAAGCCCAGACGAGCAAGATTGCGAAGAAACCGAAAAACAGCAGAACCAGTAACCTGCCGGGCGACTTGGTCGACGCCTGATATTCCGCCGAGCCATCCGCTGGCCTATCATCGCTAAATACGGGTTCGGTCATGTGTTGTCAGCCTGGAAAGAAAGTATCAACGTGATCCATTCATGGATGTTCGGCGGCAGCGACCTGCACGGCCGCTTCTGGATCAGTGCCTTGCTGATTCTAGCCTGCGGGCTTGTGCGAGCTGAAGCCCCGACTGCGGAAGATTCGCACATCGAGTATCTTCCCGGTCAGCAAATCGCGACACTAGCCAATGTTGATTTGTTGGAGAGCAGTGGGCTGGCCACGTCACGTCGTCAACCGGGGCTATTGTGGAGTCACAACGACTCGGGTGACGTACCGCGCATCTTTGCCTTCGATGAACAAGGACGCGATTTGGGAGTCTGCGCCATGGATGGTGCCCAAGCCTTCGATTGGGAGGACATGGCGTCGTTTGAACGAGACGGCGACAGTTGGTTGCTGATCGCGGATGTGGGAGACAACGCCAAGCGTCGCAAGGAGTGCCAACTCTACGTGCTCCGCGAACCCGAACCGACTCAAGCTCGCGCGAAAATCACCTCGCGAATCCGCTTTCGCTACGCCCTGGGACCCCGTGATTGTGAAGCCGTCGCCGTCGATGTCCACACGAACACCGTGCTGCTGATCGACAAGGCTCTGCCGGACGCCCGTGTGTTCACGTTGCCGATGCCCGAGCTGCCGTCCGAGGAACTGTTGGTCGCCCAGCCCATCGCCACCCTAGCAATTCCGTGGGTCACGGCCATGGATATTTCCGCTGATGGACGACGAGCGATCGTTTTGACGTACGGGCCAGCCTACGAGTTTCATCGTGGCGTCGACGAGGATTGGTCCGCGGCATTTCGCCGGGTGCCGCGCCGGCTCGATATGCCCGCGCGACGACAGGGTGAGTCGATTTGTTATGGCTTGGATGGAGAATCCTTGTATCTGACCAGCGAGAAACTGCCGACTCCGCTGTGGAAACTCACTCGGCGGACAGCCACA
>JBGTHH010000966.1:0-5694 GCA_041746275.1 Pirellulaceae bacterium
TTTCAGCGGTTGGGTGCGGTGAACTTGATCGGTGTGTCAGACGTCAAGAAGCGCGGATTCGATGGGACAGAGTTTAGTTCATCACGCGTTGTGTGGGAAACCGGTATTGCCAGAACCAAGTCACGGTTCATGCTGATAGAGCACTCGGGCCGAGTTGTTCATCGCCTCTCAAACCGCGATAATCCACCCACCTACGCTCGCTTTACCGGTCGTCTCGACAACACCGAAAGCCCTTTCCCATGCGACCGCCCAATCTTGAAATCCTGGCCTATGAGCCAAGTCCACTCGGCGTGCTGTGCCTCAGGCGACGTGAGTTGCTGTCGCGGCCCGGCACGATCGTGACCGAGATCACGTTGAATCACGAGTTTCTCATGAGCAGCTTCTGCACGGACTCCGAACGAGCGCTGGCGAACATCGCCTTGAAGCTCCATACGGGTGACAACTTGCAAGTTCTCGTGGGCGGACTCGGCTTGGGCTACACAGCGTGGGAGGCCCTGCGTGATGAACGCGTGAGCCGTGTCGATGTGATCGAATACCTGCCGCAAGTCATGGATTGGCTCGCCCGAGGCCTCGTGCCGCTTTCCAGCGAGCTAAACGACGATCCCCGCTGTCACGTGATGCAAGGGGATGTCTATGCTTGGCTGGCGCGGGAGCCCGAGCGGACTTACGACCTGATCCTCATCGATGTCGACCATTCGCCCGCGGAACAACTGGATACGAAACATCCGTTCTTCTACACGGCGGCTGGTTTGACACAAGCCAAGCGTCATCTGGCGACCGCGGGCACGCTGGGCGTGTGGTCATATGCCGAGAGTTCCTCGTTCGCGGATGCCCTGCGGCAAGTTTTTTCGGAAGTGGTCGTCGAGCCCGTGACGTTCGAGAGTGTTCAGGGGGATGAACAAACGGACTGGCTGTTCTTCGCCCGCGAATGATTTACTGGGGCGCGGGAAGCGAAGGAAGGCAGTATTGCTCGACGGGGTTTCGCCGACCGTGGCTGGTGGAAGTCGGCTCGATGCGTTACGGTATGGAGCAATTGGAGACGTTGGTTTCGACTAGGCGGAGGCGCGAAGATGGCCATCATTCCCGATAAGAACCCGAAAGCGTTGATTGGGTATTATCTCGGATTCGCGGCGTTGCTGCCCTGCGTGGGGCTGTTGTTCGCGATTCCCGCGATTGTGCTGGGCATCATGGGCTGGCAGTTCTCTCAGAGGAATCCCGAAGCCCAAGGTGGCGGTCATGCCATCGTCGGCATTGTGTTGGGCGTCTTGAGCATTCTCGTGTATGGCGGCTGTGGCGGTGTCGCCGTGCTATACCCGATGCTCTCCCAGCAACGATAAATACTTTCAAGCATTTAAGGTACAGAGAGAATGGCAGAAAACCCCAGTGTAATCCTCAGCGGCTTTGCCGATGAAGCGGCCAACCAGAAGACGGCCGTTCAGCAGTTCTCGGCCTTCGCCGCGCTCGGTCTCCAGTACTACACCATCCGTTTCATTGATGCCGGCAAAGGCGTCAAAAACGTGATGGAGCTGACGACCTCTGAGATCACGGAGATCCGGCATTTGGAAGATGAGTACGGTTTGAACGTCTCGTCGCTTGGTTCGCCGATCGGCAAAGTAAAACTACTGGATGTCGAGGACGGTTCCCACAACAAGTTCATCCCGTTCAAAAAGTACTTGAAGCACGATGTGCAGAAAGCCTGCGAGTTGGCACATGCGTTTGAAACGAAGCTGATTCGTGGGTTCTCGTTCTATCACCCGCGCGGAACGCAGGCCAGCGAGCACGTCGCGCAGGTCGTGGATCAATTGGGGCAGATCGCCGAGACCTGTCATCGCAGCGACTTGATCTTCGGGTTGGAGATCGAAGCCAATCTGGTCGGGCAAAGTGGCGCGTTGCTGGCCGAGATCTACACCAAAGTGAATCACCCGGCCTTGATGCTGATTTTCGATGCAGGAAACATTTCTTCGATGGGAAATACGTCACACGAAGTCTTCGGCCAGTACACGGACATGAAGCGCGGCATCGGTTGGATGCACATCAAGGACTACAAGCATCCCGGTCCGATTCAGAAGGTCGGGCATGTCGATGAGGCCGCGCTGAAGAACTTTGTCCCGGCCGACATTGGCGACAGCGGTCATGCCGCAATACTCAGTGACTTCCGCGAGGCCATTCCCGCGTTGCAGCGCAAACTGAAGAAGCGGGGTGTCCCAGGCGTGTTCCTCGATCTCGAACCGCATGTCAAAGGCGGCGGGCAGTTCGGTGGATTCAGCGGCCCCGACGGGATGGCGGTCGCGTTACGCGGCCTGTGCCGCGTGTTGGATTTCGTCGGCATCGATTACCACTTGCGGGATTTTGAAGATCTGCGGGCCGCACGCGGTTTTTAAGGTGAATCAACATTCACAATGGCACGCGACTTGGTAGTGATCGGGGTTTGTCCCCAATGTGCTGTCGGCGAGCTCGTCTGCAAGTACAACCATTTCGAAAAGGCGGAGCTCTCGATCACCTCGTGGGAACATAAGTGCGCCGAGTGTGGCTTCCGCGAGACGACCGCCTTTCGGTCGGATGATCCAGTCGCCCAGCAAACCGTTGACCCGCAGGCGTGCCCGTTTTGTAGGCGACGTGGCGGTGTGTAGCTCGTCCCTTTGATTTGGTGGATGTCATGAGTCTTTCCACAAGAGAGCGGGCTGCCTCCGGCCGATTCCCGTTGTCCCCGGTCGATTCTCCTTGAAAAGCGGAATGCCTTTTTCCTCTACAGATACTAGTTATACAAGCGAAGCAACTAAGCAATTGTCACCTCGCAGTAACAGAGGAGGTGTATAGGTGAAAACGACGCGCGTTAATGCGATTCTTCAGGGCGATTCGATTGAACGCCTAAAGACAATTCAGCCAGGATCGGTTGATCTAATCTTTGCAGATCCCCCATTTAACATCGGATACGAATACGATGTGTACGACGACCGGCGGTCGCGCGACGAATATCTCGATTGGTCACGAAAGTGGATGGCGGGCGTATCAGCGGCTCTCAAGCCCAACGGGACCTTCTGGCTGGCGATCGGAGATGAATACGCTGCCCATCTCAAAGTGATTGCAGAAGACGATGTCGGCTTTTCTTGTCGTAGCTGGGTTATTTGGTACTACACGTTTGGAGTTAATTGCGTCCGAGGCTTCAGCCGTTCGCATACGCATCTGTTTCACTTCGTCAAGAACCCGGACAGCTTTACGTTCAATAGCGACAACCCGGAAATACGAGTGCCCTCCGCTCGGCAACTCGTGTATGCCGACAACCGGGCAAATCCGCGAGGGCGTCTGCCCGACAACACCTGGATCTATCGTCCACAGGATGCGCCGGAGTCTGGTTTCGCGGCGATGCACGATACGTGGTACTTTGCCCGCGTCGCGGGTACGTTCAAAGAACGCGAAGGATTCCACGGTTGCCAGATGCCCGAACAGTTGTTGGGGCGGATCATTCGAGTGTCGAGTGGCCCAGGTGACCTTGTACTCGATCCGTTTTCCGGGAGCGGGACGACCTTGGCCGTTGCAAAAAAACTGGGGCGACGGTGGCTAGGGATTGAGCTATCGAAAGAGTATGCCAAGAAGATCGGCGAGCGACTGGCGGGCATTAATATCGGCGATCCCTTAGTTGGCCCGGCTGATCCGGTGCGGAGTTCCCCCAAAACTTCAAAGGGCAAGAAGAAGGGACGTCTGGGAAGAAACGGACAACCGTTGCCCCACGGCGACGGGGACACCAAGCGTGGCATTATCGAAGCTTACTGCATGACATGTGGTAGCGCCTCGACCGATCAGTTGCTTTGCGATCCGGAGTTGAACGCGGCATTCGTTGATGCCTGCAAGAAAAGGTCGTTGGTCGGCGATGCATTCGTGTGGAATCGACTCTTGTTGCGAATCCGGAAATCGGGCGAGTTACCGAAGACCCAGTCGTCTTTGAAAAGATTCTCGTTCGCGATGATGGACTCCTATAGCTATGCCAGCGAGATTGCCATGCACCTCATGGCGTTGGATTACGGCTTGGTACTCGATGATATTCTCTGTCGGCCGACAGCGGCTGCGGAATTCGACCGCATCGCAAAGAGGTTTGCCCCCGACCATACGCCCTTCGAATATCGCTGGGCGGCACTCGCCATTCGAAAGCGAGCGACGAAGTCAAGGAAACTCGCCATTGACCGATTCCAGGCTGAGGGTTGGCAGACAAAAAAACTCCCGCCGGCAAAGCCACTTTCTAGTTACTTAGGGGTCCAGTACAAACGCTCGGGAGTGTATCTACTCGACGATGGTGAACACTCCTTGTACGTCGGCGAGACATTCAATCTTCATGACCGCATAGACAAGATGCTGGAGACTTCACCTTCATACTGGTCGGACCTCAATGCGAACTCCGTGAAGTTCGTACCACACGACGATCAGTCTGCTCACGGGCTTCAATCACTTCTCATTTATCGTGAAAATCCCTTTCTCAATTCACATCTACTCCGACCGGGAATTGCGCCGGCTGCATCAGGTTAAGCGATGCAACCACCAAAATCGAACGCTGAAGCGTCGCTTGCGATTTGCTCTCTCTTTGAGAGCGAGATACTACTCTGGCTAATGATGCGACACTGGGAGCACCCCCGAGCCAATGATAATGACTTTCAAACACAGCTCCTCGAAGCCGCGACTGAAGTGCTGAACGCGGCTTGCGTGGACCAGGATCATGTGTTCGTCGACGGACTGCCTGCATCGGCAATGAATTTTATTTCGGCAATCTGGTATGCCGAGAACGTTGCTCTCGAAGAATTACAAACGTCGCACGAATCCGAAGAAATGGCAGTTCGCGTCAAATGGCTCGATTCGATTCGCCGCACATGGCCCTCGTGCTTCTGTGATCCAAATGAACTCGCGTGATGTTTGACAGGATATGTACGACAAATCCATCCGCGAGATTGTCGAAACCGCATTTCGCACGATTCACGACGGCGCGAGCACCGACGATGTCGTCATCGACGATAGGCTAAACGAGCAGTTTTTGAATATCTGCCGTACACGCGCTCCCGACGTGTCGGCATCTGAATTCAATTGGCTCCTCCTCAATCTTCGAAAGAGCTCATCACTGGGGCCGGTCGTCTCTCGTTCCGGGAAGCGGCTGTACCACGGGGCGTATGAACATGCAGCGGAGATCGCAGCTCGATATGTTGAGGACAAGTACGGCAAATCCGTCGATCGGATTCTCTGCGATCCGAGCCTTCGGAGTGCGTTCGATTCGGTAGCGTTGGAGGTAGCGCTGCATATTGAGCGCTATGCACTGCGAATGGCGGCGTTTGGGCTCCGAAAGAAACGTAAACTCCGACCGGAACTCGTTAAGCGCGTCTCAGATTGGGGAACTTGCGTCGAGAAGTTCTCGGCAAGAGTGCTTATCGAAAATCTAGATTTGATCCCGCGCAAACTCGGCGTTTACTTGTTCTTTGACAAATCCGGGTATCTGTACATCGGGGAGGCATCGAATCTCCGATTGCGCGTAACAAGCCATCTAGATCACTCGGATCGAAAGGCTCTAGCGCGATACCTATGGGAACAAGGGCATGATGACCTTCAGGTGGAGATCCATGCGTTCGAGAAGGATACGCATGGGAACCGCACAACTCATCGTCGAGCCTATGAATCCAACTTAATTGCGTCGCGAAAGCCTCAATTCAACATTCGGGA
>JBGTHH010000967.1:0-3772 GCA_041746275.1 Pirellulaceae bacterium
AGAAAATCGTTACAATCCGATAAGTTTGCCAGGGTTGTCTCGATGGTACTGGCAGTCGCCAGCTAGCGTGGCATGACGTTGCGTTCGATCGCGAGCATTGTTACAGTCCCGGCGCGGCGCGTTCCTGCATTACGACGGAGAGGGTCTGACCCCTTTTCGCATAGGCTCTCAAGGAGGAGCTTCCATGAAGTGGATTAAGCAACTGATCGTGATCGGTATTTTCGGACTGCTGATTGTGGGAGCTGTCTCGGTCAGTGGTTTCCAGAATCCCGCGCGGAAGAAGTTGATTGGCAAATGGGACGTCGCCTTTGAGATGTCGCAGACCGACCTGCGCGGCATGGGGGTCACTGCCAACCCGCTTGTCGCGGCCACCGCGCAGCAGTTGATGAAGGCGATCCAAACGGAAATGCAGGTCGAGTTCCGGGACGACGATACGGTCAGCCTGGGCGTGACGACCTTTGGCTTTCTCGTCGGAGATTCGGGAACTTGGAAAGTAGCCGGGCGAGACGGGGAACAAACCAAGATTGCGATCCGTTTCGAAGGTGAAGAAGCCGAACGCGAGTGGTCAATTCGCTTCCTGGACGACAACAGTTTTCAAATGGAATCCCCCAAGGACTCACGCTTTCCCGTGGGAAAAATGGTGATCTTCCGTCGCGCGCCGCCCGACCCCGCCTAGTGCGTTGTCCAGGCTAGAGTTGGAGTACAGCCTTCAGGCTGCCAATTACCGGCTAATGCCGGAACTCCAACCCGAAGATTTAGTAATTGACAGAGCACTAGTGCGGTGGATGTGGTTGGCTGAATGACCAGCATGAGCCGCGACGACGTGTGGCCGAAAGAAGCGAGTGGGAGCGGTCCATGAACGAACCTCAGGAAACAAAGTCCGCTTGGCGAAAATACGTTCCCTGTGGTTGCTTGTTGTTGACGTTCATGGTCCTCGTGGCCCTGCCCGTCATCGGCTGGATGGTATGGTCGGTTCGCGCCGCGCGCCTCGTGGAACATGAACTCGCCAAGATTCGCGCGGCCAACGAACCCGTTGAGCCGATCGATTTGGCTTACTTCTACGCGATCCCACCGGGTCAAGCCGATGCGACGCCCTTGTGGACGGCAGCGGTTCGAACGTTTGAGAGTGAGTCTTACCGCGAGGCGACACGAGATCTTCCGGTCGTTGGGATCGGACCCGAGATCCCGCCCGTCGGCTCGGAATGGGAACAAAGAGCCGCAGTCGAAGCGTTCTTGGAGCGGTATCAGGATGAAATGGCGCAGATTCATGAAGCGACGAAGTTGGGCGGCTCTGCCCGCTTCGATCGAGATTTCGAGGACGGTTTTGGAATCCTCTTGCCGGAGGTCCAGGGACTGCGCGGTGCCGCTCGGATGTTGATTCTGGAAGCCCGCGTCGCGGCTCATCGCGGAGACGCCGCAGCCGTGGCTCGATCAATTCACGCGATTTTTGGCACTTGCCAGGCCGTGAAAGAAGATCCGCTGCTGATTCCGCATCTGGTACGCGTGGCCTTGGCCAGTATTGCGGTGAGTGAATTGGAAGCCGCGATCAGCTCGGTCGACTTCTCCGATGCCGATTTGCGGATGTTGCGCGATGACGTGCGCGCTCTGGATCTCCGATACAGTCTGGAGAGATCGTTGATGGGCGAGCGTGTTGTCGGCCTAATCACGTTTCGCAACCCCGGTAGATATGACTTGGAGCAAGATTTGCCCATTCCGGTGCGTGCCAACAACGAGGATCTGGCCCTGTACCTGTCGACCTTTGCCAAGTACCTAGAAGCGTCGCGGGAACCATTTCCTCAGACGTTCACGCTGGTCGCACAGGCATCCTCCGACTTGAAGGAGGTAGCTGGCGGTTCGCAAATCAATCGGGTGCGTTATCTCTTTACGAATTTACTCCTGCCGGCAGTCGACGCGATGATTGAAGCCACTGCCCGCGGCACCGGCAACCTCGCCTGCGCCGAGACCTCGATCGCGATTGAACAGCATCGCCGCAATACGGGGCAGCTCCCGTCCACCCTGGCGGAATTGGTGCCCGAGTTTTTGGATGCCGTACCGATCGATCCGATGGATGGACAGCCGCTACGCTACGTCCTCAATGACGATGGCTATCTGCTCTACAGCGTGGGGCGAAATCGCGTGGATGATGGCGGCGTGATGGGGGATGAACGGCTGGATGAAGTCTTCTCGGTGAAACTTCCCGATCGCCAGCAACCAGCCAGTCCCGCGAATTAGCCATTTGTCGGAATACGCATCGGCCCGCATCGCTCTACAATGGCGGATGACACGGTTGGCCGGGTGTCATGCCCATTGCGACGGTGGCGACATCTTGCCATAGTTTTAGAGAGAACGTCCCTCCTCCGCGAACCTGGACCCGTTACAGGTTCTGAACTCCCCCCGAGCTTAGCGAACGCATCATGTCCTCTCCCGAAGAACTGGCGCGAAGAACGGCGCTGGACGACAAGCCGCTTCCTCCCGTAGAACCTCCCTCGCCCGGTTTCATTTTACAATTGTTCGTGATTCCGATGATCATCGTCTCGATCATCGTGATGGTGTGGCTGATGTTCAGTTGGCTGGCCCACATGGGCAGCAACCCGCGGGAGCTGGTGCGGGACCTGAAGAATCCCAACGAAGCGAGTTGGCAAAGGGCGCTCACGCTGGCCGATCTGCTGCGCAATCCCGACCATGAGGATCTGAAGCGCGATGTCGGCATGGCTCGTGAGTTGGCGAGCGTCTTGGAGAGTCAACTGGCCGAAGAGAGCTTCGACGAAACATCGATTCGGCTCCGCATGTTCTTGTGTCGCGCGTTGGGCGAGTTCAAGGTTCCCGAAGTGCTCCCGGCGCTATTACAAGCCGCCACCATCGAGCGCAACCCGGCGGAGTTAGATGTCCGGCGCACGGCACTCGAAGCGCTAGCGCTTTATGCCACGAACAACCCCGATGAATCGCTGGCGACTAACCCACAGTGCATGGAAGCGATCAAGCTTGCGTCGCGCGAACGGAGCGACGTGGCCGGGGAGAAACAAATTCGCGCCGATTTGCGTTCCACCGCCGCTTATGTCCTGGGAGTCATTGGCGGAGAGGAAGCCCTGGATCGGCTCGTCATCCTGCTGGACGATCCCTATACGAACACGCGCTACAATGCCGCCGCGGGACTCTGTCGACACGGCGACTCCCGCGCGATCCCCGTGCTCTTGGAAATGCTCGACCCCGAGAACACCGCTGCAGTTTCCGACGAGGCACATGATTCGGGCAAAGACTGGAAGCGTCTGCAGGTCATCAACACCGGGATTCGCGGCGCGGGGCAGCTCGCTCAAAAGGGATCGCCCGACAGCCTGCAACCAATTCGCGAGGCGTTGCAGCGGATCATCGATTCGGAGTTGAACATGTTTGGCCCGCGCGTGCGACATGGCATTCGAATCAATGCCGAGGACACGTTGCTGTCACTGCCAGCAAGCCCAGTCCGGTTGTAACGATTGCGCAAACTTCTGTGCTTAACCATCCACTGGATTAGTACTTGCGCGACGGACCATGATTTCGCCTTCGGCACGGCCGCAAAAAAACTTCAAAGATTCTTGAAAATCCTAAAGCCTTATCGGGATTGATTTTTGTTGGGTTAGGACGGGGCGGTCGCGTTTTTCCCATTTGCGAGAGAGCCGTTTATTGGGCAAACTCATTTGTATGGGATGCGTGCGCACCGAGCGAGGTCGAGCGGATTGAATGCGCGAAGCTTGGCTCGGCGAAGTATCCCAAACCCAAAATCCAACCGCTGAAG
>JBGTHH010000968.1:0-4834 GCA_041746275.1 Pirellulaceae bacterium
GTGGCGAGGATGACGAGATCAATGTCGGAGTCGATCACATGCTTGTAGGCATCGAATCCGACGAACTGCTGGTCCTTGGGGACATCGGCGTAGTTGCCGTGCTGGCCTTTCACCGTGCGATAACAGGCTTGCACGCGGTCGGCGAACGCATCGCCCATCGCCACGAGCTTGACCTCGCCATTAGGATTGATGTCGGTCTTGCCCATCGTGTTCAGCGCTTGCGTGGCGGCACCGGTGCCACGACCGCCGCATCCGACCAACCCGATCTTGATCGTATCGCTGCCAAACGCATGCGCCGCCCGGGCGATGCTCAGATTGCCGCCGACCACGGCTCCGCCAGCCACTAACAAGGACGACTTCTTAATAAAGTCCCGCCGTGAAGTCGGGCTAGGCTGGGCAGACGTTTTGCGAGCAGTCATGACGAAACTCCTTCAAGGGTATTTTGTGCAGCGAGAACGTCACTGGGACGTGGGCCTGTTTCAGGAACCGAGTCCGCCTCGGATGCGCCGCTAGGAAACAGTCATAGCATACCTGGGAAGCCCTACGGCTTCAATCAAGCAGAGCTGTTTCCCCAGTTAAACGCGGGAGTGTCGGGTTAACCTGAAAAATCTTACCAAGGGTGGGAAAGAGTGCGGTTGGGACTGTGCGCGGTATCCCTTCGCCCAGCTTCTGGCAGTCGACAGGAACCAAGAAGCCTAGGACTTCGATGCGAGCGTCTTATCCCCGCACGGCAACCCTCGCGCGCGAACCCTACGGCTAGGAGCTACTCCGGCGGGATCTCCCCCCGCTCGTCATCTAACCTTTTCGAGTTCGCACGTTCAGCAAAATGCAATCAGCACTCATGCCGATCGTCGAAGCGGCTCGCGCATGGTGATCGCCCGGGCTCGGGTCTGAACTCGGCGAATCAGGGATTCCACGCTCAAGGCATAGAGCTGCGGCTGTGATTCAGCGTCGATACGGTGCTGCGATAACGACAAGGCGACTTGTTGATGCAAGACAGCTACCCCACGTGCGCGGATGTAACCCCTGGCTTGTGCCGGAGCCAAGGTCAAAATCTGGCGACTGACGCGGTGCCACACGGCATCGAAACTACGATCGGCGATTTGGTCGGCGATTTCGGAGAGATCGGGTGCGGAGTTCCATCGTCGCATGATCTGCTGAAACAATCCCATAAAGGCGTCCTTTCCTGCCACATTTGGATGTCAATTACACGGGCTGACTCTACGCATCGAATCTCCATCGGATGTTTCTTCATTCCGTCAAAATCACGACGACATGGTTCGGCTGGGCAAAGTGTGCGCGAGCAAAATTCGCCTTAGCTCCGGCACAGACACCGCCTAACTGGTGAACTCAGAGGCATTCCGTATGCTTCTGCCGATCGCGCCAGGTTGCCTATTCCTCTTGACCCTACCGCCAAGAATCCCTACCCTACTCAATACGTCAGGCGCCGTGCCCAAGTGGTTTAAGGGGGCGGATTGCAAATCCGTTATTCGCCGGTTCGAATCCGGCCGGCGCCTCTGCTTGTAAAGCATTACCGAATCGACGGTTACGATACGTTCGGAAATGCGGTGTTTTCTAAACAAGAAAAACGGTACCTGCCGTTTTTAGGAGACCCGCATTTATGCCGAAACTCTCTGATTCTGCCGCACCCAAGTATTGAAGACACTAGGCCAGCGGTCAGGCAATCGTCACGATCCACGGCAAGGATCATACTCTTGAGTCAGCGACGCGGGGAACGCGTTCCTTCACTTTGCCGCTTAGAATCGGTCACCGAGTAACCACGATGAAGTTATTAACGATCGAAACAACTTGTGACGAAACGGCCGCTGCGGTCATTACGGGTGATCTGCAAGTGCTCTCGTCAGTCGTGGCCTCGCAGGATGAATTGCATCAACGGTTCCACGGCGTGGTTCCGGAAATCGCGGCTCGCGCCCATGTCGAACGCATCCTGCCCGTGATCGACGAGGCCATCCGGCAGGCGGGGATTGAGCTAGAAGAGTTGGACGCGATTGCCGTGGCCAACACGCCAGGGCTGGCCGGTTCGCTATTGGTGGGGTTGGTCGCCGCCAAGACGCTGTGCGTGGCGCTCGACAAGCCGCTGGTCGCCGTGAACCACCTGCACGCGCACATCTACGCCTGCAAATTAGCCTCGGGCCAGGACGTATTTCCTTGCATCGGATTGATCGTTAGCGGGGGACACAGCAGTCTCTATCACTGCCTGGCTCCATCGGAGTTTGAGTACCTTGGCGGAACGATTGACGATGCCGCAGGAGAAGCGTTCGACAAAGTGGCCAGCATGTTGGGTTTGCCCTATCCCGGCGGACCAGCGGTTTCTCGACTGGCGGAACAAGGCGACCGACAAGCCCATCGCTTTCCTCGATCGTTTTTGAAAGACGACACGCGGCTCGACTTCAGCTTCAGCGGGTTGAAGACGGCGGTTCGGTATGCGATCACGGGGGGAGCCACTGCGGAGTTCCACCCGCCCACACTCAGTCTTCAACAGTCAGCGGATCTCGCGGCGAGCTTTGAAGAGGCGTTGGTCGATTGCTTGGTGGGTAAGGCGTTTCTGGCTCTGCGAAAGACGGGATTGCGGACACTGTGCGTCGGCGGCGGTGTGGCCGCGAATCGCCGGCTTCGCGAACGATTGACTCAGGCCGCCGAGCAGGCTCAAGTGACGTTGCATATCGCGCCTCTCGAATTGTGTACCGACAATGCGGTGATGGGAGCCATTGCCGTCGAACGATTGCGAGCGGGATTGATCGAACCGTTGGAGCTAAATATCTTCCCAGGCCTCGTCCGTCGTTAGCCGAGCTCATTCAACGTTTTGGCTATCGAGCTGCTACAGGGCGGAACGGTAGCAAGCATCGAACAGAATCCGCCATTCGACCTGGGCAATCTCGCGACACAATGGGACATTGGCCTTACCGCGACTGGCCGCCTCACACAGATCGATGAATCGGTACGGATCCCACGCGGCTTGATCCATGAGGTAGGAACTCTCACGATCAGTCGTATAACGACGAGCGATTTCCTGAGCCGCCGCGCAGAGCGTGGAATAGATCGCGTGTTGACCGACACGTCGAAACCAGTACTTGGCGTTGGAGTAATCGGGTTCGCGACGATGCATGATGCCATGCCAATAACTGCCGCTGCTGCTCGGAATGCTCTGGCTGATCGTGTGCGATTCGTCCAGAAAGTCGTGAAGTAACCAGAGGCCCGCACGACAACAGTCGGCCATGTCGTCATCGCGAACGAGCCGATTTCCGAACAGTGCGGACTGATCCAGTGCTTCCAGTTGAGCCCGTACCGCGTGATTCGGCTGGCCCGGTCCCAAATCACAGGGCTCGCTCCGGTTCACCAGCGCAGCACAAGCGGAACCATAGTCCCGCGGGGCGAAGTTGTATGTCATGTCAGACCTCCATTGCCAAAACCGACTTGCTCCTCACTTGCCGTACTGTAGCGCTTCCGCGGCGCTTTTCCAACGGGGAAGCCACACGTGACGCGTGAGTATTAATTCGATTGATCGAGTTCTCGCTGGCGAAGACAGTTTGTGAGGGTGGGCATCCTAAAGCTTGCCGGGGAAACGTCTAGGCCGTAGCATGGGCAGGGTTATTTAAGACATCGAACGGAAGTCTGCCGACACGGAAGTCTGATCAAATTTTGGCAAACATCTGGCCTTAGTTGCGGACGCACCCGACGGATCAGCCCACCTTAATGATCGACTAGGCGGAACAGCTACGTTGATCGGTACTCTCATAGAAGGCAGCGACGCGTCATGCGTTGCCGCTTAGGAGCACGCGATGCCTGCCTCATCACGCCGTCGGACACTTGTGACCAGCGGCTTTCCGATAGTCGCCTAGGTGTGCAAGGTGACACTGTCGTAAGCTCAGCCGCGAAGGAGAAGATCTCAAGATGAATCGCTCATACATGACCGCGCGATCCCGGCGCGCCTCGGCAAACATCGCTGGTTGGTTGTGCCTGTCCTGCTGCCTCGGGTTCGCAGGCCACTTGCAAGCCGCCACAGTGGAGTTCCTTAGCGGCACCAAACTCGAATGCACCGTGCTGTCGAAAGATGACACGACGGTGACGGTGGAGACCAACACGGGTGGTCGGAAGGTCACCAAGAAGTACCCGCTCAGCAGCATCCATGTCGTCACCATCGGCGCGAAGCGCTACGTGATCAACGAGAAGCCGGACGACGCCTCGCCCGCGACCTCCGCATCGCGAGTCGGCTCGCGCCCGTCAACTGCCTCGTCTGCGAGCAAGACCGGCGGGATTGCGGCTTCGTCCGGCAATCGACGGACGCGAGCGGAGATCGACGCGCTGATCCAGGAAGTTGGTCGAACGCCTCCCGATTGGTACGAAGCGACGCCGCTGAACTACCCGCAGTCGCTGGATCTGTCGTGGCCCGAGCCGGCGCCAGGCGGCTGGAACAACCAAAAGAACATGGGACAGTACATTTGGGACGTGCTTAACCCGAACCCCAACAAATGGCGCGAGGGCGTACGTCTACTTCACCATTTGTTAGTGGTCAACAAGGATGATCCACAAGTTCAGAAGCGAGTGATGCAGGCGCTGGGCACGAAATACCACAATCTGCTCGAGGACTACGCCCGATCGGCCTTCTGGTATCGTCAGGCGGGCGTGGAAGCCCAACCGGCCTCGTCACCGGGCGATGCCGTGCGGTTGGCCGAGTGCTACTGGCGGCTGGGCAATAAGCAAATGGCGGTCGAATTGCTGAACAAATCGCCCGGCCAGGTATCCATGATCAAGCTCTGGGCCGATATGGGCGACACGACCAAAGCATTGCAACTCGCCGAGGCGGTGGCGCGCG
>JBGTHH010000969.1:0-10064 GCA_041746275.1 Pirellulaceae bacterium
CCGCGCCAACCGAGTAGGAGGCAAGGCTCTTGTTTACGAATGACCCTGCGCCGACTACGCAGTGGTGACCGACCGTAATACCCTTAGCAATTACTGTTTGACTTCCGATATAGCAACAGTCCCCTATCTCGACAGGTGACCGCTCAACGCCTGCCTGGCCAGCCGTGAGCGCCCATTTAACGGTATCGTGGGTGTAAATCTGGACTCCGCTGCTGATGCTGCAAAAGCTGCCAATTTTCAGGCCACCACTGCCGTCGAGAATTGTAATGGGACCAATCCAAGTACGTGCCCCAACTTCAACATCACCGAACACAAGACTGCTATCATAAATGCTTGAATCTTTGCCAAATCCGAGGCGCTCGGCTCTTTGCCAACGGTCAGTCAGAAGCTCGTTTAGCGGTAAATGTCGGTTCCATCGACATGCCATCTCACTCTCCAATCGCTGATGGAGGACGTTTAACTCGGCGAGGAAATCGTTGGCATGATTTGTGTTCATGGTCTCGCGACTTATGCGGCACGAATATCGCCCGGTCTCGTTGCGCGAACGTTCGCTTCAACGATTAGGCGAGCTGATGAACTTAGAAAGGTGCGACAGAACGTATCGACGTTGAGCAATGACCATATTAAAAGCCTTCGGTTTTGCTTACCGCTCAAGTGCTCATCCAACAAACTCTGAATGGTCTTTTCATCGAGAAAGCTGTAGATCGGGCTATGCTTGTCATATAGGGTCTCGCGGACGTATTGCATACTCTCGCCCTTGAACCAGCTCGCATCCGGAGCGGAAAAACCTTGCTTCTCCGCATTCGTAATCTCCCGAGGTAGAAAACGCTGCATTGCCTTTCTGAGCACAGTCTTTCCGTCCTTGCTGCGGCGCAGATATTTCTCGGGGCCGTTACCGGGCTCGTTTTGATTCAATTGCACAACTTGGTCAAGATTGTCAAGCTTTCGGCTGACCGGAGTACTCATGGCGAAGTCGACGAGGTCGTTGTCCAGAAAGGGAACCCGGGTCTCGAGGCTGCTCGCCATCGACAGCTTGTCGTCCACCACCAGCAGTCCGTGCAGAAATGTCTTGGCCTCGAAGTACAAACTATGGTTGATGTAATCCTCGGGACGAGTCAACTGCGCCGCGTGCTTTGTAAAGACATCGCGAAAAATGTCTCGAGTCCAGACGTGCTTGACATCCTCCCAGATGGGCTCGAACGCCTGACGGATAATCCGATTGTCAATCAAACGCTGCCAGTAACCGTAGTACTTGTCGACGTAATGTTCAAAGTCGTCATTGACGACGGCACGATAGTAACGCCAAGGATAGCCACCGAACAACTCGTCACCGCCGGTTCCTGCCAGCACGACCTTGCAAAACTTACTGGCCAGTTGGGCAGCATAGAAGTTTGGGTAGCTTTGGCCCACGCGAGGTTCCTCAAGGTGCCAAGCCAGCTTGGGTAGAATGCGTTCCATGTCTCCAGCTTTCAAGACCATCTCGTAGTGTTCGGTCTTGAACAGGTAGGACATGTACTCCGCCTGGGAGCGTTCATCGAATCCCAATTCGAGACCGGAAGCGGAGTGCAAATCAAAGCCGCACGTAAACGTTCGCATATACGGCATTTGACTGGCAGCGACGGCGGTAATCGATCCCGAGTCCATGCCGCCACTCAAATAGGCTCCGACCTCGACATCGCTGACGAGTTGCCGATTGACGGCCTGCTTGAACAGGCGAGCGAGTTCTTCAACGTATTCTTCTTCTCGCAAAGGAGTTTCGGGCTCTTGGAATTCGAAGTCCCAGTAGCGATGCAGTTGTAAGGGGCGGTCGGCTTGAATCCGCAGGAAGGTGCCCGCGGGAAGGAGTTTTACATCCTTAAACAACGTTCGATCGGTAAACAAGTTCTGGAAAGTGAAGTATTCGAGTAGCGCTTCCTTATCGATCTCGGTATCGTAGGCCGAATGCTGGATGATCGCTTTGATCTCCGAACCGAATAGGAAGGTATCCTTGCTGGTGGTGTAGTAAACGGGCTTGATCCCGTATCGGTCCCGCGCGAGAAATAACGTCTGCTCGCGAGAATCCCAGATCGCAAAGGCGAACATGCCGTTAAACCGGCGCAGTGCGTCTTCGCCCCACTGGACGAATGCGTTAAGAACCACCTCGCTGTCGGTCTGAGAGTGGAAACAATGGCCGAGTGCTTCCAGCTCCACTCGAAGTTCCCGAAAATTGTAGACCTCACCGTTGTAGGTGATCGTAAACCGACCGTTCGGCGAACGCATGGGCTGATGACCTGCCGGTGACAGGTCCAAAATGGCGAGTCGTCGATGCCCAAGGCCTGTGCATCTATCGACGTATTGCCCTTCACCATCTGGCCCCCGATGCGCAATCACATCGGTCATCCGTTTAAGCAGCACCGGGGATGCTGGCTGACCGTCAAGATGGAAGATTCCGGCGATTCCGCACATTGGTAATTCTAACTTCCTGTTCCGGTCGCATCGCTACGCAACTTGGCGAGAGGCAGCGCTTTGATCGGCTATACGTTTGATAGCGTGGACAACGCGCCGGTAATCTGCTTCGGTCATCTGATTATGCAAGGGAATCGCCATCGTGGACTGATCGCAGTCACGAGCACCTGGGAAATCGTGTGGCTCGATTCCATACTGTTTGCGGTAGAATCCCAGCATGTGGACAGCATGCGTGCCGGGCCGCGTGCTGATTCCATCCGCTTCGAGAAGCGCCATGATCTCATTGCGAGGAAGCGGTGACTTGGCTTCATCGACGTAACAGACATATGCCTGCCAAGCATGGTCGCGCTCGCTGGGGACCGTTGGCGTTCGCAGCCACTCGACTCCCGCCAGTTCTTGCTCATAGAAAGTAGCCCAACGTTGCCTTTCAGCGATGAAGCCGTCAAGCTTGCGAAGTTGCACGACGCCCACCGCACCTTGCAGGTCGGTCATGCGATAGTTGAATCCCAGGACGTTGAACTCAGGCAATAGGTAGGGCTGCGAGCCGTGATGACGCTGCTCCTCCGAGAGGGATGCCCCGTGATTTCGCAACACGTTGACCTTCTCGGCAAGTTCATCATCGTTAGTGGTTACCATGCCACCTTCACCGGTCGTGATGCTCTTTCGCGGATGGAATGAGAAGCAGCCGAGTTCTCCCAAAGATCCGGCGGTTCGTCCCTTGTAGGCGGCTCCCGCGGCGCAGGCCGCATCCTCGATGAAGGGTATGTCGCCTGCCGCTTCGCGTAGCGAATTTATGTCGGCGCACAGACCAAACAGGTGGACCGCGATGATCGCCTTAGTGCGAGGCGTGATCGCCGCCGCAATTCCCGTTGGGTCGATGTTGTAGGTCTGTCGATCGACGTCCACGAAGACCGGCGTCGCATTGCAATACCGCACGACGTTGGCCGTCGCGATCCAGGTAAAGGCCGGCACAATGACTTCATCACCCGGCCCGATATCCAAAGCCGCCAATGCCAAGTGCAGCGCGGTCGTGCAACTGGTGGTCGCCAACGCGTGTTTCACACCGTGTCGCTCCGCGAAAGCCTGTTCGAATTCGCGGACCTTAGGACCCTGCGTCAGCCAACCGCTCATAATTGGCTCGCGCATGGCCTGCCACTCTTCTTCACCCAGACAGGGCGTGGCGATGTTGATGCGTCGATTGGAAATATTATGCGGCACGACTCTGCACCTCCCGGCGACGCTGTGCGACTTCTTCCCGATGACTGGATCGCCATTCGATCAACCGTCGAATCCCGTCCGTTAGCTCTACTCTGGCTTTGAATCCCAAGTCGCGTTCCGCTTTGACGGGGCAGCCAACACGGTTCTTTACAAACGTCGGGCCACTGGGCTCGTACTGGACTTCTAGGTCGGATCCCGCCGCTTCCAATACCAACTCGCTGAGTTCTTTGATCGAGGTACGGATGCCCGTCCCGACGTTATAAAACTCGTCCGTGACTTCCGCTTTCATGGCCGCCACATTCGCCGCGGCACAATCGCCGACATAAACAAAATCGTAGGCTTGCGAGCCATCGCCATAGATGATCGGTGGCAAGCCGGCATCGATCCGGTCCAGAATCTTCATGATTACCGAGATGTAAGCACCTTGGTAGTCTTGGCGCGGCCCATACACATTCATGTACCGCAGGCCGACATAATCGAATCGCTGCGAGGTGTCTTTGAAGCGATGGTACATCGAGCGAGCCATGTGCTCGCCCGCGATCTTCGTCGCACCGTAGAAGTTGTTGTTGTTGTAA
Source organism: Pirellulaceae bacterium (assembly GCA_041746275.1). Lineage (GTDB taxonomy): Bacteria > Planctomycetota > Planctomycetia > Pirellulales > Pirellulaceae. The sequence goes on from JBGTHH010000969.1 coordinate 4,239, forward strand.
GGGTGGTCCTCCGTCATGGGCTCCTCGACCGCATCGCCATAGACAGATGCCGAAGACGAGTAGACGAGTCGTTGAACCCGATTCTTCGTGCAGGCTTCGAGGACGTTGAAGGTGCCACCAATGTTCACCTCGAACGCGGAACGCGGGAAATCGTGGCAATGCAGTAGCCAGAGAGCGGCAAAGTGAAACACCCCGTCGATACCCTGCATCGCCTCATGCAAAATATCGCGATGCAAGATATCACCGCCTAGCGGGAAGATCTTGACGCGATCGTCTTTCAACGCATCTGCGAGATTCTCGCGACGACCGCGGGTCATGTTGTCGAAGATTCGGATCTCAGCGACTGGTTCGTCCAGCAATGCGTCGACTGTATTCGACCCGATTAGCCCCGCGCCACCAATGACAAGGAGGCGTTTATCCTGCAAGTCCATGCTGTTTGACTCCTTTGGTGCTTCTGTGCTGAAGAAAGCGAAACGAATCCTACGGATCTAGGCGGAGTGGGGCAACACCGAAACTTATCCTTCCACGCACTTACGGTCCCTCGGGTAACTTGTTCACAAATTCGCGAATCGCCGAGACAGGAAAGACGTGGCCGCCATCAAAGACGATGCATTCGACGTTGGGGAGATGTTGAAATCGCCGCTGAGTAAATCGTTCCTCGGCTTCCATGCGGTAAATACCGGTTTCTGACAGTCCCCAGCTGAACAGGAACTGGGTATCCATGGCCATCATCGTGCAGCAAAGCGCGTCAGGGCGTAGCATGTCGGCAATTCCTGGGATAATGATTTGCTGGTGGCTACTCCATTCGACATCGTCTCCAAGGACCGAAAAACCAGAGGCGATCACGGCGGCGTCCGGTTTCGATTGCAGGGCGTTCAGCAATGCTGCGCCCCCCCCCTGCGAAAGGCCCGCCACGACAACTCGAGCGTAGTTGGCCTGAAGGTACTTAGTCATGGCCAGCGACGCGATGATATAGCTCGCGGAATACGACCCACCTTGGTTCAATTGCCAATTGATCACCGCTTCGGGTGCCAGCTTTTGTTGACCGTTGTGCCACGCTAAGACATCTTCGTTCGGCTTAACGAAAACGTAAACGTCGTAATCAGCGAAGGACTCCAGAACGCCAAAATGATAGTTTTTCGGGTCTCGCTGCCAAATCCCGCTGGACTGGTTATGACCTGTCCCCGGAATGACCAGGACCGCTTTCCTGCGGCTTTCCACGTCGCCGGAAGGCGCTCCATAGGCGAATGCGTGTTGCGTCTTGCCACGACGTGTGAATTCGACGCTCGTGATTACTGTTGCGCCCTTATCGAGGGTGGTGTGGTTGGCGTTGGTCAGAAGCGTATCGTCGTAGGCGCTGGGAAAGTGCTCGGCATCCACGAATATCTGTTCGTTCATCCTCCGTAGGTCCTCGAGCGACCTAAGTGGTGGATGCAGGCATTCATCGGATATGAGACGTTGGTCGAAAATGCCGCGCAGTATTTCCTCCTCACCTTCATACGGACGATCTGTTTTTCCCCAACGCTGAAGGGAGCGAGCGACTGTGGACAATTGGGGATACGGCGTCCATTGGTATTTGCCAACCGCGATGCCATATCCCAGAGTTGAGACCAACAAGAGGCAATAGGTGGTATTTCGGACGCATCGGCGTACGCCAAAGGGCTTTAGGAGGTTGTAAATCATTTCCTGGACACCTTCAGTCATGCCGATATTTTTCATGCGGACTGGCGTCGCGGCCATCGTGCAGCGCCCACCGACTGCCGAATCGCGGCCACGACCCGATCCTGTTGCGATTCGGTCAGGTGCGGGTACATGGGCAGGCTGATACAGTGGCGTGCGACGTGTTCGGCTTGTGGAAAGCTGCCTTCGCGCAGTCCCAAGTGGCGATGCACTTCCTGCAAATGCAGGGGAATGGGATAGTAAATAGCACTACCGATATCCTGCGATTGCAGGTGCTGGGCCACTTTCTCGCGTTCCGAGACCAGCACGGTGTACTGGTGATAGACGCATTCCAGCAATTCCCGAGCAGGCGACTGTTCCACTAACGTGGGAGTAAGGTACTGATGCGGAACGAACTCCGCAGGGCGGCGCACGTCGGTCACATCCATGAGCAACTCATTGTAACGATAGGCGAGTCGCCGCCGTGACTCGTTCCAATCGCACAGATGCGTCAGTTTTACTCGTAGCACGGCGGCTTGCAATTCATCAAGCCGGCTATTGAGGCCCAGTTCACTGTGGTGATATTTGACTTTCCCGCCGTGTCGCCGGAGTGTTTCGACGCGTTCGTACACGTTCGGGTCGTCAGTGACCACCATGCCGGCGTCGCCAAGAGCCCCCAGATTCTTACTGGGAAAGAAACTGAAGCAGCCGATATCACCAAACGTTCCGGTGTGGCGGCCGCGATAGGTCGCCCCCAATGATTGGGCACAGTCTTCCACCACGCGAAGTCCGTATTGTTTGGCAAGGGCCAGAATCGGCTCCACGTCACAGGGCTGACCATAGAGGTGGACCGGCAAAAGCGCCTTTGTTTTGGATGTGATGGCCCGCTCAATCAGGCGTGGATCGATATTAAAGGTTTGCGGATCAATATCGACAAACACAGGTGTAGCACCCACCATCCCGATCGCCTCGGTGGTCGCCACGAAGGTGAACGGAGTGGTAATCACCTCGTCCCCCGGACCGATATCGAGCGCCCGCAGGGCCAGATGCAGTGCATCAGTTCCGTTCGCCACCCCGACCGCATGTTCAATGCCGCAGTACGCGGCTATTGACTCTTCGAACTGCTTGACACATGGTCCTAATATATAATGCCCGCCCGCGGCTACGGCCTGCATGGCAGCGTCAATTTCATCGCGGAGGTTGGCATACTGTAATTGCAGATCACAGAGCGGGATCACAGGCAGCCTTTCGGTTGACTAAAAGCGTTTTTACGCGGCAGATACTGATTTACGTTCCCAAATCAGTTGGACTTGGTCTTCGGCGACCAGTTGGTAACGTCGTGTACACTCGCTACAAGTAGCCTCGTCTCTGACAAACTCAAGTCCATGTCCACATTTGCAAGCCCAGCCTCGATGTCTGGCCGGATTGCCGTACACGATGGCATAATTCGGCACGTCTTTCGTGACGACCGCACCGGCACCGATCAGGGCGTGCTCACCAATCGTGCAACCACAGATGATCGTCGCGTTCGCTCCGATGCTCGCACCACGACGAACGACAGTGCGTAAGAAACTGCTTCCCGTATTGCGAGGGAAAGCAGAGCGTGGAGTGTGTACGTTGGTAAAGACCATCGATGGCCCGCAGAAGACGTCATCTTCGAGAACGACCCCTTCGTAGACCGAAACGTTGTTTTGGATCTTGACATTGCTGCCAATTTCGGCGCGCGGGCCGATGACGACATTCTGACCTATGCGACACGCCCGTCCGATTCGCGATCCAGGCAAAACATGACAAAAGTGCCAAATCTGGGTCTGATCGCCGATCTCCACATCATCGTCGATGTACGAAGATTCATGCACTGAGAAACTGGCGGGATGGCTCATACTGAACCTCGGTCTTCAAATGGACTCAACTGTTTCGTCTATGCGGCAACACGGGAGTATCGTGTGTCGCGGACGGTAGCGTTTTCAAGTTGTGGATGCCAATTGTGACGGCTGTCATTTAAGGGACTCTGATTGATTTCGAACACCGTTTCTATCGATGGACGCGCGTCGGCAATTCGCGCACCGCGGCCCGCGAGAATCTCTTCATAGACCTTGGAATGAAGATCTGTGAACCCGTCGCTGAAATCGACTTCCTGACCGTCCAACGTCATCGATCGATAGGCACACTTGCCGCTTTCTCGATGACCTTCCGGCAAATCCTCTTCATCGGTCGACAAAAACCAGCGGACCCGCGCACGTTCGAGATCAAGCATCCCCGCCATCTTACTGGGAGCCCGTAAATGTACTTCGCTACGTTCGGGTAGCCCAAACAACCACAATAGCAAGTCGAAGAAGTGAATCCCGATGTTCATCGCCACCCCACCGGATTTTTCCTGCTGACCTTTCCACGAAACACCATACCAACGACCGCGGCGAGTCACATAGGTCAAGCAGATCTCGCGGCGGCCTGTCCACGTTTCCTGCTCCAACTGCTTTTTCAGCGCGACGATCGACGGCAACAGTCTCAATTGCAACACGGTATAGACATTGCAACCCGACTCAGCTTCGAGTTCCGCCAGGGGATCGAGATTCCACGGCGAGATGACGAGTGGTTTTTCGCAGATCGCATTGGCCTTAACGCGCAAGGCCAAACGCATGTGGGCGTCGTGCAAGTAGTTTGGCGAGCAAATGCTGATATAATTTAGTCGCTGCTGCTCGGGCCCGCGACGTAGCTTTTCGATATACCGATCAAAGCGTTCGATTTCAGTAAAAAAACGACAATCAGGAAAATAGCGATCGAGTTGGCCGACACAATCGTGAGGGTCAATAGCCGCGAGTAAAGTTCCACCCACGTCTCGAATGGCTTGCATGTGTCGAGGTGCTATGTATCCGGCCGCCCCTATCAACCCAAAGTTTGCCATAAGTGATCATCCCGACTACTAATGTCAGAGCAAAGAAGGCGTGCTGCAACTCGTATTTCGCCGCGTGATGTGCCGGCCGATTGCAGAAGTAACCATGTTTTAATGCAATCTCGATAAGGATTAAGCCTTGAATACTCTTGCATTCGCACGCAGGACATTCTGACACGCATTACGCGTATCGACGATCAAACGCGAGTGAGTCGCAATGAACTCCCAGTCGTAAGCCGAGTGATCGGTCGCGATCAGAACACAATCTTGACTGGCGAGCCACGTCTCGGTTAGCGACTCACTCGCCAAGCGAGGCACGTCGTAGTGCCGCATTGCCGGCAAAACCGGAATGTGCGGGTCGTTATAGCTCAGGACGGCACCCCGTTGCTGGAGCAACTCCATCAGCTTGAACGAAGGACTCTCGCGAGGGTCGTCGACATCTTTCTTGTAGGCCACACCTAAAATCCCGATTTTGCTGCCGCGGACGGCCTTCCCGAAGTCATTCAATGCATCGACAACTTTTGCCACGACATATGGCGGCATGCTGGCATTCACCTCGCCCGCTAATTCAATAAATCGGGTCGAAAGGTCGTTCTTTCGAGCCAGCCAACTGAGATAGAATGGATCAATGGGAATACAGTGCCCACCCAATCCGGGTCCTGGATAGAAGGCTTGAAACCCAAACGGCTTCGTCTTCGCCGCATCAATGACTTCCCAGATGTCGATATTCATGCGCGAGAATAGAATCTTCAGTTCGTTCACCATGGCAATATTTACCGAACGGTAAGTGTTTTCGAGTATTTTACAGGCTTCCGCAACTTCGCAATTGGATACGGGCACCGTCGATTCAACCGCTCGACTATAGAGCGTCACGGCCAGGTCACGGCTGATTTCGTCGATCCCTCCCACGACCTTCGGGATCCGACTGGCGGAGAAGTTGACGTTGCCTGGATCTTCCCTCTCGGGACTGTACGCGACGAAGAAATCCTCGCCGAACTTCAATCCCGACCGTTGCAAGATCGGAAGCACGATGTCGCGCGTCGTACCGGGGTAGGTTGTGCTCTCTAACACAACGAGTTGTCCTGGTCGCAGGTGGGCGGAAATCGCCGCGGCGGTTGACTCCACATAGGAGAGATCCGGGTCACGACTGGAATTCAATGGTGTTGGAACACAGATAATGATGACGTCGGCTTCGCTCAATCGAGTCATATCCGAAGTCGCATCGAACAGCTTTTGGCTTAGCCAATCGGCGATCCAGTCCGACGGAATGTGTT
>JBGTHH010000970.1:0-1833 GCA_041746275.1 Pirellulaceae bacterium
GGGATCGGCGTGCTGCTGACAGGTAAATCGACTTCGCTAGCCGAAGGTCGGCTGGACATGCTGACCAGCACCGGTGCGGCTACGGCCGCGCGGGGACAGGATTATCGCACCCTGCTCGCCACCTCGACGGACGAGGGGAAGACGCTGGCGCTCGAGTTCCTGAATCGCTTTGGCGACGTCAAACGTTTCCTGTCGCAAGCGAATGTCAACTTGTCCGCCAATCAGTTCCTAGCGGCGACGCTCGGGCTGGCGGCATTGGGAACGTTGGGTGCGGCGGTGTCCGGGTTACCGATGCTCTTCGCTCCCTTGATCGGTGTGTCGATGGGTGCGTTGCCATTCCTCTATGTCCATATCGCGCGCACGCGGCGCATTGCGGCCTTTGCGCGGCAACTGCCCGATGCCTTGGAACTGATCAGCCGCGCGTTGCGCGCCGGTCACAGCTTGGCCGCTGGAATCAATTTGGTTGGGGATGAGACGTCCGACCCGATCGCCGGCGAGTTCGCCCGCTGCTACGAGGAACAGAACTTGGGCATTCCCTTGGAAGAGGCTTTGGAGGGGATGACCGAACGGATTCCCAATTTGGACCTGCGTTTCTTCGCCACGGCCGTGATTCTGCAGCGGCAGACAGGCGGTGACTTGGCGGAGATCTTGGACAAAATCGGCCATCTGGTCCGAGAACGCTTTCAAATCCGGGGACAGATCCAAGCCTTGACCGGCGAAGGCCGCTTGTCGGGGATCGTGCTGTTGGCCTTGCCACCCGTGCTCTTCGTCGTGATGTACCGGCTCAATCCAGACTACATCATGGTGTTGTTCACGGACGAAATCGGCAAACTCATGTTGTTGGGGGCGGTGGTCATGCAGGTTCTCGGTGCGATCGTGATTAAGAAGATCATTAACATCAAAGTGTGAGCCCAACGATGCTACTTCTCGCGGCAATGGGATTCAGTGTACTGGTGCCGATAGCGGCTGGCGTGGCCGCCGTGGCCTGTGCGTGGCTCGTATTGGAGTCATTCATCAATAATCGGCCGCGGCTCGACGAACGGCTGGAGGAAGTTCGCGATCCGTCGTTGCGTCGACGCAAGGATTCCGGTCCGCGCGGTGCTTCGGAGGCCATGCGGGACGTGCTGGAAAAGGCCACGCCCGCGTTGGCGAAACCGTTGCAGCCTCAGAACGAGCGCGATGTTAGTAAGTTGCGGACTAAGTTGGCACAGGCGGGGTTTCGTGACGAAGCGGCCGCGAACATCTACTTGGGCCTAAAAGTGGTGGCGTTGCTGGTCGGCATCTTTATGGGAGCCGGAAGCCTGTTCTTTTTCGGCATGGGTATGCAAGTGATCCTGCGAACCGCGATGTTCGCATGCCTGATGTTCTTCCTGCCCGATCTGCTGTTGGCCCTGATTGCGAGCAAACGCAAGGAAGGGATCTTTCTGGGCTTGCCGGATGCGTTGGACTTGATGGTCGTCTGCGTGGAAGCGGGATTGGGCTTGGACCAAGCCATGCGGAAAGTCGCCGAGGAGATGAAAAAGTCCTTTCGCGTGATCGCCGACGAGTTTGGTTTGTGTAATCTTCAGTTGCAGATGGGACGTCAACGGGGCGAAGCGTTGCAAGATCTGGGAAATCGTAGCGGGGTCGAAGACCTAAAGCAGTTGGCGTCGATTCTGATTCAAGCCGACAAGTTTGGTTCGAGTATCGCCCAGGCGCTGCGCGTGCAGAGTCAGGCGATGCGCACTCGGCGACGCCAGATCGCCGAGGAAAAGGCGGCGAAGACCGCGGTCAAGCTGATCTTTCCCCTGGTGCTGTTCATCTTTCCCGGCATCTTTGTCGTCCTGGTCGGAC
>JBGTHH010000971.1:0-19468 GCA_041746275.1 Pirellulaceae bacterium
GGGTTGCACGGCTTAAGATTCTCGATTCCGCTGGGTTTCGGGGTAAGACTGTTGCAGCGGTTTTACGATAAATAGGTTGTTGAGGGGAGATAGGATGTCTGCCTTCCACGCGGGATGCAAAGGTCGTTCACCATCGACAGGGTGTTATGACTGAAATGGGTCTCATGCGGGTCGCGAACAGGACGATTTACCTAGATACTTTCCGAACGAGCGGGGCGCGCTTCCCTCGTGGCCAAACTGGGGGCCTGTTCGGCGAGCTGCGAATTTAGGGGTATCGCCCTGTTCCGACCCTCCCATTTTCTGGTCAGGCCCCCTGTACGTCAGCCTTTCCAGGCTGACTTCCCAATCGCCTGTTCCGACCCTCCCATTTGCTGGTCAGGGGCGGAAATCTTGACCCTTTTCGGGTCGCGGCGGCTATAACAGAAGGCTCCACGCCCTGACCTCCGTGACGCCGCCCCGTGAACTACTCCGACCAAGACGCGCCTGATGGAACCTTGATCGCCGCCGTGCTGGCTGGCGAGACGAGCGCGTTCGCGCCGCTGGTGACCCGTTATCAAGGTCCGCTACTCCGCGTGGCGAACAGCCGCTTGGGTCGACTGGATTGGGCGGAGGACGCCGTGCAAGAGACATTTCTATGTGCCTTCAAGTCCCTACACAGCTACGATTCGCGATATAGCTTTCGGACTTGGCTGTGGACCATTCTCTTGAACCAGTGCCACCGTCAATGGCAGCGACACTCGCGTGGACAACGGTTCCAGCCCGGGACATCGCCGGTGAGTGGCGACGAGCAGGCCAGACAGATCGCGAGCGAACTCGCATCCGACGCATCTCCCGTGCAACAGTTTGCCATCAAAGAGCGCGCGGAGAGAATCGACGCGCTGCTCAACGAATTGCCGGTCGACCAAGCCGATGCGTTACGCCTGCGATTCTTTGGCGGCTTGAAGTTTCATGAGATCGCCGAGGCGATGCAGTGCAGTTTGTCGACGGCCAAGAATCGCGTCCGTTGGGGGCTGACAAAAATGGCTCAACTCCTCGGACCCGAAGACGAATTGACCATGGATCGATCGTGGGAGAACTTCCGATGAAAGCGTGGCTAACGTGTGATGACGTGTTTGAAATCCTGACGCGAGCCCCGTTTCCATCCCAGGCCTCGGCGGATCAGGAGGCGGAACTGCACTTGGCGGTCTGCCATGATTGTCGCCAACTGGCGGAAGCCTTGCGGCCCGCGGTAAATTTGTTCCACGAATCGCTTCGGGACGATCAAGAAGACTGCCTACCTGAGTATCGAGGTCGATTGGCAACACTGGCACCCGCTATGGCGGCCGTCCCTAGCCCACTGCTCCGTGGACGGAAAAGTCCACGAGTCGCGGCGGCGAGTGCGTGGCTGGCCGTGGCCGTTGGTGTGATCGTCGCAGCCTGGGGCTGGGGAATGCCCAATGTTTCCCGGGATCGCGTGAGTCGTGAGCTTAATCCACAATCCACCGTCGCGCCATTCGAGCAGCGCGATATGGCGCGGCTTGTCGCGCTCGAGCTGCCCGACGCTTGTCGAAGTCCAAATGCGGATTCCGCTGAGTCCGCCTTGAGCTTCGCGTGTTGCACGCAGTGTCACCGTTCGGAAGGCGGACGCGTATCGAGTCGGCTTGCTGTAATGAAGTCCGCAGCGGCGTGCCTAGCCTGCCATGACTGGCGGTCGGCAACACTATCTTGGACCATTTCGGCGGGATTGTGGAGTGAAACGGCCTTGCTCTTCAGGTACGATCAGAGGAACCCATTCGATACACATCAGCAGCGAGTACCATCTGATGACCCGACCAACGCGATTCGGGAACTTCGCGGACATGTTCCCGTTAGTCATGTTGTTGATCGTGAGCGCGTGGTCGGTGTCCACGTCCGCGGCAGCTCCCACGCCGCAGCCGAATGTTGTCTTGATTGTCTCGGACGACCAGGGCTATCACGATCTGGGCTGCTTCGGTTCGACCGAAGTGAAGACTCCGCACTTGGATCGACTGACGGCGGGCGGAGTGCGGCTGACCAGCTTCTATGTGGCTTGGCCGGCGTGTACGCCTTCCCGCGGGAGCCTGCTGACGGGGCGGTATCCGCAACGCAACGGCTTGTACGACATGATCCGCAACGATCGAGTCGACGATGGCTATCTGTATCCGCCAGCCGAGTACGCGGTTTCGCCTGAACGCATTCTCGGCATGGACGTGCGCGAGGTGATGCTCTCGGATCTACTCGCCGAACGCGGTTACAAGAGTGCCGTGTATGGAAAGTGGGACGGCGGGTCTCTGCTCAGGTACTTGCCGTTGCAGCGTGGTTTTCACGATTTCTATGGGTTTGCGAACACGGGCATCGATTACTTCACTCACGAACGCTACGGAGTGCCGTCGATGTTTCGCAACAACCAACCGACACAAGAAGACAAAGGAACATACTGCACCGACCTCTTTCGACGCGAGGCAGTTCGGTTTCTCAAGCAGAATCACGCCGCACCGTTTTTCTTGTATTTGCCATTCAATGCGCCGCATGGCTCATCCAGCCTTGATTCGAACATCCGCGGAACGGTGCAAGCGCCCGACAAGTATCTGGCCATGTATCCCAGCGGTAGCTCGAAGGCCGCTCGGCGAACGCAGGGCTATCGAGCGTCGATCACCTGCATGGACGATGCGATCGGTGAAGTGCTGGATCTGCTTGACGAGTATCAGATCGCCGACAACACAATCGTCATCTTCTTTTCGGACAATGGCGGTGGAGGCGGCTCGGATAATCAACCGTTGCGCGGCGGCAAGAGCAAGATGTTTGAAGGCGGAATTCGCGTCCCCTGCCTGGTCCGATGGCCGAGCCAGATTCCCGCCGGTTCGCACAGTGACGAGTTCTTATCCGCGTTGGAGTTGCTGCCGACACTAGCTAACGCCACTGGTGCGACATTGCCGGACGAAGTTATCCTGGACGGCTTCGATATGCTTCCGGTCTTGCAGGGCAAGCAGCCCTCCGCGCGGCGGGAGATGTTCTGGGAGAGACGACAGGATCGGGCGGCACGGGTCGGCCACTGGAAGTGGGTCGAGAGTACGGCGGGCAACGGCTTGTTCGATTTGTCACGTGATCTTGGCGAGCAACATGATCAATCAGCCGAGCGGCCCGAAATCCTCGCGCAGGTTAAAGGTCGGTTCGCGGCCTGGAAGCAAGCGATGGAATCAGCCGAGCCACGCGGACCGTTTCGTGATTACTGATCACACGTTTCTGGAGTGTTTGTCATGCGTACCGCATTGGTTGTTCTCACGTTGCTAGGTACTTCACTCGCCGTCGGTCGAGCTGCTGACGACGAGCTGTTTTCGGGGCCGCAAGAGGGAGAGAAGCTTACCCCCTTTGTCGCGCGCGGCGTGTTGGGCGAACTGGCGGGACAGGAGTTCAATGTCGTCGCGGATGCCGCGGGAAAACCTGTCGTGATCTTCTTTGTTCATGAGGTCACACGCCCGTCGCTCGGTTTGACCCGCTTGGTCATGAACTACGCCGCGCAGCGATCCGCGGAGGGTCTTCAAAGTGCGGTCGTGTTTCTCAGCGCCGATCCGACCGATACCGAGAACTGGATGAAACGTGCTTCGCAGGCCCTGCCGCTCCGCGTGCCGATAGGAATCTCCGTCGATGGGCAGGAAGGCCCGGGAGCCTATGGTCTGAATCGAAACGTCGCGTTAACGGTGTTGGTCGGCCGCGATCAACAAGTCACCGCTAATTTCGCCTTGGTCCAACCCAGCATTCAAGTCGACGCGACCAAGATCGCTCAAGCCATCGTCGATGTCACCGGTGGTGGAAAAGGTCCGACGCTGGCCGAGCTAGGCGCGGAGGGGTACGGGGCTCCCGCACGGGAGAGCATGACCGACGCGAAGTTCGATATGCTACTGCGAGCGGTGATTCAACGAACCGCCACGCCGGAGCAGGTCCAGCGTGCGGCCGAGGCCGTGGACGCCTATGTGGCGAACAAACCCGCCGCTCGGCAACGCCTCGGTTCGATTGCCAAACGGATCATCGAGGCGGACAAACTGGAAAACTATGGTACGCCAGCGGCCCAAACGCAGCTCAAAATCTGGGCCGAGAAATTTGGGGCGGACGAGCATGGTCCGCAGCGCACGCCACCCGCTGGTTGGACGACGAAGTCACCGCGGGACGAGATCCAACCGGAGTTCACTTATGAACCGGATGGAGGCCCGTCCGGCACCGGAAGCTGGATCATCGCCGCCGACGAGCGGGAAGGCTTGTTCGGCTGGTGGGAGCGGACCTTGGATATCGAAGGCGGGCGGCATTATCAATTCTCCGCAGTGCGCCGAGCCAGCAACATCGAGGTTCCGCGCCAGGCGGCGGTGGCGCGGATCTTGTGGCGCGACGACCAGGGACATCCGGTGCAACATGATGAACCGACATGGCCTTCCTATCGGCCCGGTGATCGGCCGCGATCGGAACCCGAGTTCCCCGCCGACCTGGGACTCGACGAACACGGTTGGATGTCGGTCGGCGGCGTCTACCTCGCCCCGACCGCCGCGACCAAGGCGATCATCGAGTTATCCTATCGCTGGGCTCCCGCGGGCCGGGTCGAGTGGTCTCAGGTTTCGTTACAGCCCGTCGTCGCTCCACCCGCTCGAAAAGTGCGACTGGCGACGGTTCACTATCGGCCGGAGCAAGGGTCCACCGCAGCCGAGAAATGCCAACTGTTCGCACCGCTGATCGAACAGGCTGCGAAACAAAAGGCCGATCTGGTCGTGCTCCCGGAAACACTGACTTACTACGGTCATCCGGGTTCCTACGCCGACTGCGCGGAAGCGATCCCCGGCCCTTCGACAGCTTACTTCGGACAACTCGCCAAACAGCATAACTTGTATATCGTGGCAGGTCTGCTCGAACGCGATCGGCATCTGGTCTTCAACGTGGCCGTCTTGATTGGTCCCGATGGCGAGGTGATCGGCAAGTATCGCAAAGTCACGTTACCACGCGGGGAGATCGAAGGCGGCATCACACCGGGAAATGATTATCCAGTTTTTTTGACACGGTTTGGCAAAGTCGGCATGATGGTTTGCTATGACGGCTTCTTTCCCGAGGTGGCTCGGGAACTGAGCAATCGCGGCGCGGAAGTCATCGCTTGGCCGGTGTGGGGTTGTAATCCGCTGCTCGGCGCGGCGCGGGCGTGTGAAAACCATGCCTATGTCATCAGCAGCACGTACACCGACGTTTCGGCCAACTGGATGATCTCTGCCGTTTACAACCGCGACGGTCAGCCACTCGCGCAGGCCGAGGAGTGGGGCAGCGTCGCCGTGGCCGAAGTCGATCTGAGTCAGCCGCTGTTGTGGCAAAGCTTGGGGGACTTCAAAGCGCAGATTCTCCGACATCGCCCGCCCGTTACTCCAGCAGAGCCTTGAATTTGCTCCCGCCATTCGGATCGGTAATCCCCCCTGTTTGGCAGGTGGTGATCCGGAAAATTTCCGCGAAATGATTCCCTTGGGGCTGGGTTTTCGACTAAGATGAGCACCAGCAAACCTACCGGTCGTCTGACCGGATCTGCTTTGAATTGCCCCACCTCAAGTGGATTGGCGAGCTCCTAGGCTCACCGTCCCTGCCAGCGAAATAACTTCGGAGACTATGCCGATGTCTGCAGTGTCGCGATCAACGCTATTTGCCGTCTGCTCCCTGGCCGCCGCGTGGGCGGTCCCGTTGAGTGGCGTCGCGGAGGAATCCGCTCGCGTGAGTTTTTACGAGCAGATTCGCCCGATCTTTCAAGCTCAATGTCACGGCTGCCATCAACCGGCTCGCGATAACGGCAAGTTCGTCATGACCGACTTTGCGCGACTTGTCGCCGGAGGTGAAAGTGAAATGCCCGCCATTGCTCCCGGCAAGCCTGCGGAGAGTTACTTGGTCGAGCTGATTACACCCACCGATGGTCAAGCCGAGATGCCCAAGGGCAAAAAGCCGCTCAGCCCCGTCGAGATTGATCTGGTGCAACGCTGGATCGCGGAAGGAGCGGAAGACGATACTCCGGCCGGTGCCAAGCGAACATTCGACCTCGAACATCCGCCCATCTATACCCGGGCTCCGGTGATCACCTCGCTCGACTTCTCCCCCGACGGTCAACTGCTGGCGGTCGCGGGCTTTCACGAGGTATTGCTAACTAAGTCCGACGGTTCGGAATTGATCGCCCGGTTGATCGGTGTCTCCGAGCGCATCGAGTCGGTGCGATTCTCACCCGATGGCCAGCGTTTGTTGGTGACGGGTGGGCTGCCGGGACGCATGGGCGAGATTCAAGTCTGGAACGTCACCGAACGTCAACTCGCCTTGTCGGTACCGGTGACGTACGACACCGTCTATGGCGGAAGTTGGTCGCCCGATGGCAAGCTGATCGCCTTCGGCTGCGCCGACAACACCGTGCGTGCGATTAATTCGGAGACTGGCGAACAAGTTCTCTTCCAGGGTGCGCATAACGATTGGGTACGCGACACGGTCTTCTCCGTCGAAGGGACGCATTTGTCGACGGTCAGCCGTGATATGACGGTGAAGTTGACCGAAGTGGCCACGGAACGATTTGTCGACAACATCACGTCCATCACGCCCGGGGCGCTGAAGGGTGGCGTCAATGCCATCACGCGTCATCCCGAGCGGGACGAGTTAGTGGTTGGCGGCGCGGATGGCGTTCCCAAGATCTTTCGCACCTTTCGCATCACAGCCCGCAAAATCGGCGACGATGCGAATCTGATCCGACAATTGACGCCGATGAAGGGCCGCGTGTTCGGTGTCGCGGTCAGCCGTGACGGCAAACGCATTGCCGCCGTCAGCTCGCTGGACGGACAGGGTGAACTCGCTGTCTATTCCTATGAATTCGATACGTCGTTGCCCGACGAAATCAAAAAGATCGACGAAAAGCGGATTCAACAACGTAGTGAAGAAGAGCAGAAGAAAATCGATGAGTATCGCACGAAGAACATCCAGCGGATCGCCCAGGTGACCTTGGACCAATCCACGCTCTACACGGCGGCCTTCCATCCCGACGGCAAACTGATCGCCGTGGCGGGCAGCGATGGGACGATCCGACTGGTCGAAACGGAAACCGGACAGATTCAGAAAGAATTCTCACCGGCTCCGCTCACGGAGGCGAGCCAAGTGGCGGAGGCTTTCGCGCCCACCACGCCGCTATCGATCGATGACGTCACCGTGACGGACGAAAAGCTTCCGGAAGGTGTCGAGATTACGGAGCTTTTGATCGAGCCGAATTCGATCACGTTGACGGACAGGTTCAGCTACACGCAAATGCTCGTGACCGCGAAGCTTGGCAGTGGCGACCTGATCGATGTCACGCGACTGGCGCAACTTGCGAGTTCCGCACCCGTCATCGATATCTCCTCGACGGGGCTCGTGTCCGCTCGAGGTGACGGGGAAGCCAAATTGCGAATTGATGTCCTGGGACACGTGAGCGAGATTCCCGTCCAAGTCACGGGCGTTCATGCGGAGTTCGCACCGGATTTCGTCCGCGACGTGAATCCGGTTCTCTCGCGATTGGGCTGCAATCAAGGGACCTGCCACGGATCGCTCAATGGTAAGAACGGCTTCAAGCTGTCGCTACGCGGCTACGATCCGATCTTTGATGTGCGTGCCTTTACCGATGACTTGGCCTCGCGCCGCACGAACGTGGCATCTCCCGATGATAGTCTGATGTTGTTAAAGGCCACTGGCGCGGTTCCCCATGTCGGAAGTCAACTCGTGCGTCCCGGTGAACCTTACTATCAAATCATTCGCAATTGGATTGCCGGGGGAGCGAAGCTCGATCTGACCGTGCCCCGAGTCGCCTCGATCGTGGTCTTGCCAAAGAATCCCACGATCCAGCACATCGGTGCCAAGCAACAGATTCGCGTGATCGCCACCTACACCGATGGCCGACAACGCGATGTCACTCGCGAAGCGTATCTCAGCAGCGGCGATACCGAGATTGCCGAGGTCAATCGCACGGCGGTCATGACGGCCATTCGTCGAGGAGAAGCGCCCGTGCTGGCGCGCTTCGAGGGAGCCTATGCGGCGACCACGTTGACCGTCATGGGCAACCGCGATGAATTCGTTTGGCAACAGCCCGAGACGTGGGGGCGAATCGACGAACTGACCGCCGCCAAATGGGAACGCATGAAGATCCAGCCATCAGAGTTGTGCGGCGATGCCGAGTTCCTGCGGCGCGTGCATATTGACCTGACGGGCCTTCCGCCGACCTCCGAGCAGACTCGTGCGTTTCTCGCCGACGATCGAGAGACTCGCGTCAAACGCGCGGAACTAGTCGATCAACTCATCGGCAACGACGAATATACCGAGTACTGGACGAACAAATGGGCCGACCTGTTACAGGTTAATCGCAAGTTCTTGGGCCCCGAGGGGGCGGCTGCCTTCCGTCAATGGATTCGCGCCGAGGTCGCGGCGAATACGCCATACAACGAGTTTGTGCGGAAGATCGTCACCGCCGAAGGGTCGAACAAAGACAACCCGGCCGCGTCGTACTTCAAGATCTTGCGCGAGCCCGTCGACATCATGGAGAACACGACACATCTGTTCCTGGGTGTGCGTTTCAACTGCAATAAGTGCCACGACCATCCTTTCGAACGCTGGACCCAGGACCAATACTACGAGACCGCGGCCTACTTCGCTCGCGTGCGATTGAAGACGGACCCGGCTAGCGGCGACCGCAAGATTGGCGGTACGGCGGTCGAAGGTGCCAAGCCGTTCTATGAGATCGTCGAGGAAGCCGACAAGGGCGAGGTCGTTCACGATCGCACGGGACAAGAGACGGCCCCGGAGTTTCCTTACGAATGCGACTATCCCATATCTGAAAACTCCAGTCGCCGTCAGCAACTGGCCGACTGGATCACGTCGTCGGACAATCAGTACTTTGCCAAGAGTTACGTGAATCGACTGTGGGGTTACCTGTTCGGTGTCGGCATCATGGAACCGATCGACGACATTCGTGCGGGCAACCCGCCCACGAATCCCGAGCTCTTGGACTTTCTCACCCGGGAGTTCATTCAAAGCAACTTCAACGTCCGGCATGTTATTGGGTTGATTTGCAAGTCACGCACCTATCAACTGTCGCTGGCCACCAACCCGTGGAATGAGGACGATCGTCTGAACTACTCGCACGCGATCGCACGACGCCTGCCCGCCGAGGTGTTGTACGATGCGATTCATCGAGTCACGGGTGCGAAGTCCAAAATCCCGGGGATTCCCGAAGGAACCCGCGCCGCCGCAATTCCGGATGTCGGCATCGAATTGGCGGATGGGTTTTTGGCCAACCTGGGACGACCGACGCGCGAGAGCGCCTGCGAGTGCGAACGGGTTAATGACCTGCAACTCGGTCCGGTCATGGCCTTGATTGCCGGCCCCACCGTGGCCGACGCCGTGGTCGATCCCAACAATGCGATCTCGAAGCTTGTGGTCGACGAACCCGATGACGCCAAGCTCATCGACGAGATCTTCATGCGCGTCATCAATCGCCCGGCGACCGAGGATGAAATCGCGGCGGTCTTGCATTCCATGCAAACCATCGAGGCGGATCATCAACAACTAACCAGCACGCTGCAAGAGCGGGAGAAGTTTTGGACGGAACGCAAGCCGCAACTGGAAGCCGAGCGTGAACAAGCGATTGCCAAAGCCAATGCCGACTTGGAAGCATATCAACAACAGATCGCACCGCAGTTGGCGGAAGCTCAGCAGAAGCAAGCCGAGAAGGTGGCCCAGCTTGAAGCGGATCTCAAGAGTTACGTTGATGCCACTCCCGAGCACTTGACCGCCTGGGAAAAGAATCACGCAGCCAACGCCGAGTGGCATTTGCTTGGCCCGAATACTCTGGCTGCCAGCAACGGCGTGACCTTGCAACGACTTGATGACCGATCGATTCGCGCAACCGGGGCAGCGGATCAAGCGGCCTATACGATCACCGTGAACACCGGCTTGCGCAATATCACCGGCCTGCGACTGGAAGCCCTGCCGGACGAGACCGTGAAGGGAGGCGGTCCTGGCTTGCCGGAGAACGGTAATTTTGTTGTCACCGAGTTTGAAGTGCAGGCCGCTCCGCTCGATAAACTCGATGCCATGAAGAAGGTCGCCTTGCAGAATGCCAAGGCCGATTTTCTTCAAGATGGATTTAATATTGCCTTAACCACCGATGGGGAAGCGGGCAACCAAAACGCTTGGGCCGTGGCAAATGCGGGCGGCGTGATTCACTGGGCGACGTTCGAGACGAAAGAACCCTTGGGCTTTGAGAATGGCACCCAATTGAAGTTTGTTATTCATCAGAATCACAACGCCAAGAACCATCTCTTGGGTCGCTTCCGCATCTCGGTCACGACCGACAAGCAAATCGGTTTGGGTCTGCCGGAGAGTTTGCAGGCGATCGTCGCCGTGCCTGCCGACCAACGTAACGAGCCGCAGAAATCGTTGCTAGCAAACTACTTCGACAAGACCGACACGACCCGTTTCGCGAAGCAAGCCGCGCTGGCCGAGGCGCGGAAGCCGCTGCCCGAAGCCCCAGGCGTCACCGAGCGCAAAGCGACCGTGCAGATCGTCAGCCTGGCGGTTCCCGAGGATGCGCGGCTGGTGCAACTGCGGAAGGACATGGAGTTCAGTTCGCAGCAACTTGCCAACAAACGCCTGACTGCGGCTCAGGATTTGACGTGGGCTTTGGTGAATAACCCGGCCTTCCTGTTCAATCGTTAGAGTCTCGCTAACACCGGAAAGTGTCTTTTGAGTCCACAAACGACTTGCCAAACGTATCCAAAACCGGCTAGAACTACGACTAACCAATCAATTTAGCTTGATGTACTCCGCCGATCGAGAGTCGCCAATCGTTGCGGTTCGAGAAACGTGACAACCACGAGGAGAGAATAAACCGATGCTTGCTATCCAAGGTGCTGCTGGAAAAGATCTCTGTGATCGTCAACTCGGAGTGACTCGTCGTGATGTGCTGCGTGTAGGCGGATCTGGAATGCTCGGCCTGACGTTGAGTTCGATGTTGCAGTTGAAGGATGTCGCGGCCAAGGAAGGGATCGTGGGCGGCGCGGGGTGGGGGAAAGCCAAGAGCGTGATCCTGGTTTACCTGCAAGGCGGACCAAGCCACCTCGATCTGTGGGATCCCAAGGACAATGTCCCGGACAACGTCAAGAGCGTGTTTGGCAATATCTCGACCAAGCTGCCCGGCGTGCAGTTCACCGAGAACCTTCCGAAACTGTCGCAGGTGAATGACAAGTTCACGATGATCCGTTCGATGAGCTACACGCCGAATGGGTTGTTCAATCATACGGCCGCCATTTACCAGATGATGACGGGATACACGACCGATAAAGTCAGCCCCTCGGGGCAGTTGGAGCCTCCCAGTCCCAAGGACTTTCCGAACTTCGGTTCCAACATCGTCCGACTGCGGCCGACGCAAGTGCCCATGCTCCCGTTTGTGATGCTGCCGCGTCCGTTGCAAGAGAGCAACGTGGTGGGGAAAGGCGGAACGGCGGGGTTCCTCGGCAAGGCGTTCGATCCGTACACGCTCTATCCGACCGGCGACGACATGGACATGAAGAAGATGACGCGGATCAAGATCGACGATCTGCAATTGCGTCCGGAAGTCTTCGCTGCGCGATTGGAGCGACGGGCCAAGCTGCGTGACGTGATCAGCGCGGGCATGCCGACCGTCGACAAAGCCGTCGAGTCCTACAACTTGGACGGTTACTACGACAAAGCCTTGAATCTGATCGTCTCGGGGCGTGCGCGGGAAGCCTTCGATCTGGAAGCCGAACCGCACGCCACGCGAGAGATGTACGGTCGCAATACGTTTGGTGACAGTTGTTTGCTGGCTCGACGTTTGGTCGAAGCCGGGACGCGGGTCGTGGAAGTGATTTGGCCCAAGGTCGCCAACTCCGACAACCACTCGTGGGATCATCACACGGGCTTGAGCAGTCGCATGAAGTCGCAATCGGGCCCCATGCTTGACGCGGGGTTGTCGGGCTTGATCACCGATCTCGATCAACGCGGACTACTCGACGAGACGCTGGTGTTGGCTGTGGGCGAATTTGGTCGCAGCCCGCAGCGCGGCGTCAGCACGTCGGGCAACAGCAACACCGACGATGGTCGCGACCACTGGCCCTACTGCTACACGTCCGTCATTGCCGGTGCCGGGATCGCTCGTGGTCAAGTCTTCGGCAAGTCCGACAAGACGGCCTCCGCGCCGTTGGAAGACCCCGTACATCCCTGCCAACTCCTCGCCACGATTTATCACTGCTTCGGCATTGATCCCGAAACGATCGTCTACAACCATCTCAACCAACCGCGCGAGTTGGTCAAGGCACATGCGGTCAGCGGTTTGTTCGCATAGTCTTCAACCGTCACCGTGATGCACCGAACGCCATACGACGATGCTGGTTTCGCCAAAAGCGCAACCAGCATCGTCTTTGAGTTGACGCGATGAGTCGCCGTGTGTTGCCGCGGAGTTTCTACGATCGCGACGTCGTGATCGTCGCCCGCGAGTTGCTGGGCAAGCTGGTCCATCGTCGTTCGCGCGAGGGCCTGTGCGTGGGGCGCATCGTCGAGACCGAGGCTTATCTCGCGGATGGCGACACGGCCTGTCATGCCGCTCGCGGCCGGACTCGCAAGAACGCCTCCATGTTTGGACCGCCCGGTCGAGCCTATGTCTATGCGATCCACGCGCGCTACTGCCTCAACGCGGTCACGGAATCGGCAGGGACAGCATCGGCCGTTTTGATTCGCGCAATCGAACCGCTACAGGGCGTCGATTTCATGCAGCAGCGTAGGCGGACGATGCAGTTGACCGACCTGTGTCGAGGACCAGCCCGGTTGTGTGAGGCATTGGCGATCGAACGTCGACTGGACGGCTGGAACCTCACACGCGGCGAGCGACTCTGGTTTTCCGAAGACCCAACTCCCGACTCATCGCCGCTCATCGTGGCTTGTTCACCGCGTATCGGAGTAACCTCGGCTCACGATTTACCCTTGCGCTTCTTTGTCGCTGGCTCGCCTTTCGTCAGCGGCCCCAAGTCGGCGCATGGCAGGCGTAATCCCCGTGATGTTTAAGGACCTGTGGATTTCCAGACGATACTCGGAATTTTCCTGGTGGCTACGGCGGTGAAACGAGGCGGCGTCCGCCATCCACGGGCAAGCAAACTCCCGTGATAAACTCGTGCTCAATCAAGAAGATCACCGCTTCCGCGATGTAGCTCGGCGAGCCAGCGCGCTGGACGAGCGTCCCCCGAATCGCGGCTTGTTGCTCTTTCTCCGGTAGGTCGTCGGGGATCATCGCCGCGCCGGGCAGAACGGCGTTGACTCGAACGCGCGGGTTGCGACTGGCGAGCTCCACGGCCAAGTCGCGTGTGAGGGTGGGAATCGCTCCTTTCGAGGGAAAGTACGCCGCGTAGTCCAGGTACGGCCGGACGATTGCCCAATCGCCCAAGTTGACGATCGCGCCGCCCGTCGGCTGGCTGGTCATGAGCAGGCCCACCTGTTGGCAGCACAAGAACGTGGCGACGGTGTTCACTTGCAAATGTTGCCGTACGCTGTCCGCCGTGACGTCTTCCAAGCGTTGCCGCTGCCAGATCGCGGCGCTGTTGACCAGCACATCGAGTCTCCCGAACCGCTGCTTGACCGCGTGAATCATTTCGGCGATCCGCTGTTCTTCACTAAGATCGGCCGTGACCGCGAAGACTTCGTGTCCCTGGGAACGAAGTTCGGCGGCGGTTTGTTCGGCGGCGGCACCGTGTCGATGCGCATGCACGGCGACCCTGTAGCCTCGTTCGGCCAGTGCTCGCACGATCGCGTTGCCCAGTCGCGGAGCGCCGCTGCCTGTGACCAACGCCACGGGATGCTCGGTGCCGAATAGTGCTTCCACCTTACCTGCCACGCCAATCGTCTCCATGAAATGTGACAATCGTCTCCCACGCCTCTTCCGGGGTTTCGGCATAGTCGATCAGGTTGAGATGTTCGTCGGCGATGACACCCTCGTCGGCCAGGAACTGGAAGTCGATCACACGGCTCCAGTAGGCGCGGGAATACAGGATAATCGGAATCGCTTGCATGCGCTGCGTTTGCCGTAGCGTTAACGCATCGAACAGCTCGTCTAACGTGCCAAAGCCTCCCGGAAAGACCACCAGTGCTTTGGCACGCATGAGGAAGTGCATTTTGCGGAGCGCGAAGTAACGAAACTGAAAACAGAGTTCGGGGGTGATGTACGGATTTGGTGCTTGCTCATGAGGCAGTGTGATATTCAGGCCCACCGATTTGCCACCCGCATCATAGGCACCTCGGTTGGCGGCCTCCATCACTCCAGGACCGCCGCCGGTCGTAATCACGTAATCACACTCGCCGTTAACTTGGCAGCTCGACGAAACCAAGCGGCTGAAGTCACGAGCCGCATCATAAAAGCGGGCTTTGTCCAAGACGCGTTCCGCCTGCTCGACCGCGCGTTGGGCAGACTGATCTTCAGGCGACTCGGCGAGTGCCAGTCGCACTCTGGCCAAGCGATCTTCAGCCGCGTATTGTTCGACGATCTGAGTTCCACCAAAAACGACGACCGTCGACAGCACGCCATGCTCGGCCAGCGCCATCTCAGGCTTTAGCAATTCAAGCTGCAAGCGGATGGGGCGTAGCTCGGTGCGTTTGAGGAAGTCGGTATCGTCCTCCGCCAGACGGTAGCTGGGCGCGTTGAGGATGGCATGGAGATGGCCTTCGATCGGTGGGTTCATCGAGTGTGCTCCAGGTAAGGTTTTGAGCGGTTCGGCGGTGGGAGTGGGGAATTCGAAGGGTACTGTCCAAGGGGCGGCGCATCGCGACAACACCACAACTGTTAGTGCAGCCAAACCGAAGGTGGCGATGGTGGCTTGAGGACCAAAGCCCGTCACGTGTTCCACCACCCATCCCCAACCGACGATGTAGCCTACGGTCGCGAATGTGAGGTGTCCGGTCCAAGGCAGGCGGGCTAGTCGCGGGACGACGCGCGCAACGATCGTCGTCACGAGGTCGAGCGCGGCCGCCAAGCCAGCTAGCGCACAGACGGCTTGCCATCCCAGAAACAAACCAACCAATCCAACTGCGGGTATTTCCGCGAAACGCAAACGTCGCTGTTGCGGATCGCCTACACTCGCGACGAACAAGCCGAGCGACAGCCCGACCGCCAGCCCCACGCAGCTATCGAGAGCGGCGATCAACAGTTGGTCGACCGCGCCGAGGACGTGTCCGAACCCAATTAGCGGTGCGTGAAATGCGACCGGTCGCAGCAGCGGGCCATGAAACTCCCAGGCGAGCCAAGCGTTCTCGATCCAGACGCACGGAGCCACGACTCCCACCACGAGTGCCGGAATCCACAACCGCCGAGGAGGACGGCACCGATCGTACCGAATCAGCGCGGCGCAGATCAGCGTGCAGACCAGCAGCATGTGATAGCCAAACATGGCCCACAAGGACGACATGAATTGCAGCCGTAATGGAGGTGCGATCACCTTGGTCGGCAGATTCGCTCCCAAGGCGACGGGGCCGGTGAAGGCCACAACCAAGAAAATCGCGGCGACCAGGGTCTCGACGGTGGGATAACGCGACGCGATGGACAGCCCGCAATAGCGGCACTTGGCTCGTAACCACAACCAACTCAAGACGGGAATGTTGTCATACCAGCGAATGTGATTCAGGCACTTGGGGCAGCGCGATCCCGGATAGACGACACTCAAGCCGGCTGGCAAGCGATAAATCACCACATTCATGAAGCTGCCGACATTGGCCCCGAAGCAGCAGACCCACAAGGCGAGCAGCAAGTTCCCCCACCACGGCACGTATTCGTAGCCCCAGCGAGCCAGAAGGATTGCCGCAAGAATGGTCACAATCGGCTGCATATCGAGATTTGTGGTCTACAAGTATTTCGCCAGAGGCCCGCCACGAGCCGCCCGCGCATCGACGCGTCGCGTGATCTCGGGGTCTTCGATCAAGGGAGGAGCATGATGAGGTTTGATCCTGGCGTCAATCACCACCGCACCTCGGCAGCCCCAATGCTTCTGCTGCACAAACGAGTCTATCCCAAAGACATCGGCGGCGGGATTGCTGCGGGTGAAGACGACCCACAGGAAGTTACTCAACGTACGGGCCACAAAGTCGCTTTCGTCGACGATGACGATTAGTGGGAAGCGATTGATTGGATCGTCGCTACGAAAATCGTTGCAGAAGCGTTCCACCACAAAATCGTTGCGATCGGCATTGGCGGTGTAGGCCGGCCCTTGAATCGCCAGCACTCCCGGCAAACAGACGCGAGGCGCGGAGAAGTCAGCCGGCAGACGCGGATCGCCGTCCAGCGAGGTCGGCAGTTCGCGACAGATCGGGCCAGCGGCGGCGATCACCAACTTCGAGCCTTGATTCAATCCCGTCCCTGAATAATCCAACGTGTCGATCGTCGTGCGCGTTTGGAAGTGTAAGTCGCGCCGCCAGTCGACACGCCGCAACAGATGCTGCAGGAACGCCCCGATGTCATGAATGTCCAGTTGCGGATCATCGTCACGGTCGACGATCAATAGATACTTAGCCAGCGACATTTGGCCTTGTCCCAGCACTGCATTGGCTTGCGTCAGCAATTCGGCCGGTTCATGCCGTGGTTGATAAGGCGTGTAGCGTTCGCTACCAATCGCCAGCATCAACGGATGCACGCCTGCCGCATCCACCGCGTGGACCGCATGAATACCCGGGATCACGGTGGGGATGATTGGCCCAGTTAGATCGTGAATCAGTTCTCCAAATACTGTGTCTTCCTGCGGAGGTCGGCCAACAACGGTAAATGGCCAGATGGCATCGTGCCGATGATAGACCGCATCGATCGTCAGCACAGGAAACGGATGCGCGAGGCTGTAGTAACCGAGGTGATCGCCAAACGGGCCCTCGGGCAGCATCTTGTCGGGATGCACTGTGCCAGTCAGGCAGAAATCCGCGTCGGCGTAGATCGCGGGTTGATCTCGCCGCTGGATCATCGGAATGCGATGTCCGGCCAACGCACCAGCAAATGTCAACTCGGACAGACCTTCCGGCAATGGCATGACGGCCGACAACGTCATGGCTGGCGTACCGCCCACAAAAATGTTCACGCGAAAGGGCTTTCCCGCGCGGATCGCCTCCGCCTGATGCACGCCGATGCCTCGATGAATCTGATAGTGCAAACCGATTTCGCGATCGGGTTGATATTGATTACCGGAAAGCTGAATGCGGTACATGCCCAAGTTGGAGTGCATCGGTCCCGGCTGGGCCACCGACTCCGAGTAGACTTGGGGCAAGGTAATAAACGCACCGCCATCGTCGGGCCAGGAGACGAGTTGGGGAAGCTGGCCGAGCGTGATCTCGTGTGCCAGCACCGCTCCCCGTCTGCAGCGGCGTGGCAACATGCTGAGCGCCGTGAAGGGAGCCTTCCAGTAACGCGTGGGCCGCGTCCAGAACTGGTTGGGATCGATCTTCAATTCGATCACGCGCCGCACGGCTTCGTAGGTGTCGCGAAAGATGAACCGAGCGCGTTCCAGCGTGCCAAACAAATTCGAGACCATCGAAAACTGGCAGCCCTGGACTCGCTCGAACAGGACGGCTGGCCCTCCCGACCGATACACGCGACGCTGGATTTCGGCCGCTTCGAGACGCGGATCCACTTCGTCGGTCACACGCAGCAGATGCCCGTTAACGGCCAGATCGTCCACGCATTGCCGGAGAGTCCGATAGACCATGAGGAAGCTTACTCGAAGGACCAGGGCGATGGCCAAGGTAGCCTGTCGCCGATAATTCGGAATCGGTGTTACTTGGGATGGGCGTGTTCATCCAGATGATTCATTTAGGATTATTGCGCGGGCTCACCAATCCGCAAGAGCCCCCGAGTCGGGCGTCGCACTTGTCCCGGCGTCACGTTGACCACCCCGCCGCGCGAAACTAAGATTGATTCGCGCTGCCAGTCCTTCGGCCAGCGATTGCATTCGCCCCACGGACACCTTGTCAATGGATCCGCTGCACCTTTGCATCGCCTTAGCACCGCTATCGGTCTACTTGCTATTATTGGGCGTGATTAATCTTTCGCGACGCCCGTTCATCGTCACGGGGGCGCGGGATGCGGCGGCATTAGGCGTGGGAATCTCGGGCCTAGTGGTCGCCGGGCCCATGGAATTGTTCGTGCCCGAAGCGACGGCGTTTCGGCTGGGTGTGTTTGTCTGGGTACTGCTCCTGACGTTCTACGCGATGTGCCTGACGCTGTTCGTGCTGCTCATTCGCCCGCGTTTGGTGATCTACAACATTCGGCCCGATCAAGTGCGCTCGCTGCTGGCCGATCTGGTGAATCAGCTCGATCGCGAGTCGCGTTGGGCGGGGGAGTGCTTGATCATTCCGAACCTCGGCGTGCAACTGCACGTCGATTCGTCTGCTTCGATGCGCAACGTTCAACTCGTCTCGGCGGGGGCGAATCAAAGTTACGAAGGTTGGCAGCGCCTGCACAAAGCGTTGTCGATGTCACTGGGCGAAGTCCAAAGCGCTCGCAATCCGTACGGCTTCAGTCTGATCTTCTTCGCGATCCTGTTGATGACGTCGGTCACGTTCTGGGTGGTGCGGGACGCCGATGCCGTCGCGCAGGCGATGCGGGAAATGCTCCGGCTGTGACTGCCCCGCGACGGTTGGCCGAGCCACAGCGGATGGCTCGTTTCGACCAAGTCGCGGATCGCCTATACTGTCTTGCTCGCGGCGGATCATCCGCGAGCGATTCTTGTTAACAATCCCTCCCGTTTCACTCCCAGCCACGCAGAGACCTATGAGCATCGACGCACGCATTCAACAGTTGAACTTGGAACTTCCTCCCGCTCCCAAGCCGCAAGGCGTTTACAAGCCCGTCGTGATTGCGGGCAACATGGCTTATGTTTCGGGTCACGGTCCGTTACAGGCCGATGGTACGTTGCTGACCGGTCGCGTGGGACAGGACGTGGATCAACAAGCGGGTTACGCCGCCGCGCGTCAAACGGGTCTGGCGATCTTGGCCACGCTGCAAGCCCGATTCGGCAGCTTGGATCGCGTCAAGCGACTCGTGAAGTCGCTCGGGATGGTCAATTGCACGGCGGATTTTTCCAACCATCCCGCGGTGATCAACGGTTATAGCGAGCTGATGGTGGAAGTGTTTGGACCGGAGAACGGTATCGCCGCTCGCAGTGCGGTGGGCATGGGATCGCTGCCCGGCAATATCACGGTGGAGATCGAAGCGATCTTTGAACTCGAATAGCCCACGGCTAGTTTGGCAAGTTCAGATCCGCCAAAAGCACCTGGGCACAATTGTAGCCGGGCAAGCCGGTCACGTTACCGCCCGGATGGCAGCACGAGCCGCAGAGATACAAACCTGGCAGGTGCGTGCGATAATGTCCGGCACCTGGGAACGGACGGTGGTAGCCGATTTGGCCATTCGCAAAGGCACCGATCA
>JBGTHH010000972.1:0-4187 GCA_041746275.1 Pirellulaceae bacterium
CGCCTGTTCCTTGACCGATGGTGACACTTTGACCGAACACCTGTTGCAGCGTGGCCGCCAAACTGGTTGCGTCGCCGTTTGCTATTGTGAAGACCTTGAGTTGAGCCTCCGCATCCGGCATTTGGTCGAGTTCCTTGATCAGGGCCTCGATCAACTCCATGCTCTTGGCGGGTGCGCGCACAATCAACGCGTTGGTATTCTCGTCGGCGCTGACCTGCACGTCGGCCACGACACCGCTTTTGAGCAGTCGTCCGCCGGCTTGATCCAGCATCATGAACTCCAGCGCCGTGGACGGCAGCCGCGAGCCAGCTTGTGTCGCCCCGCCTTGCCCACCGCCTTGCTGCTGTCCCGTTGTGGTGCCATCACCTCGAATCGCGGTTTGGAGGACCTCGGCCAGATCGACCGCCAACGCGTTGCGTAGACGGAAGACGCGTACTTGAGCCGAGGTAGCGGGATTCTCGGTATCGAGCGATTCAATTAAACGCCGTACTTCGGTCAAGTCACGCGGGCTGGCCTGCACGATCAACGCGTTCATGCGAAAGTCGGCGATCACTTTGACGCGTGCGCCCAGTCCCGGTCGCATTTCCGTGTCGGTGCCGGGACGATTCACGAAGAAGTTGCGGACCGCGGCTTCTGCGTCGAGCGCGGAGAGATGTTTGAGATGCAACACTTCAAAGCGGCTGGTGGGCGCGGTCGGTTTGTCAAGTTTCTCCAGGAGGTCGCGGACGATCGCCAAACTCTCCTCACGACCGATCAGCAGGATGGAGTTCGGTTCGACCAGCGCTCGAATGCTGACTTGCCCTTGCCGCGGCGAGAGGATCTCGGTGTAGAGCTCAGTGACCAAGGCAGCTACCGCTTCACTATTGACGTGTTCCAGGGGATAGATCTCGATGATCGGCTGGGTCTCTTGGCTAAGTCGCTCGATGTCCTCAATGATCTTGCGCACCCGCTCAACATCCCGTTTGTGGCCGCGAATGATCAGTGCGTCCAAACCTTCGAGGAACTCGATTTGGACGGGGCCGATCAAGCCCGATCCCTCGGCGTCCTCGGCACCTTCATCATTGGGCAGTAACGGCACGGCGCCCGCGGGGGGAGCCTGTGGTTGGGCGGGTGCTGGCTGGTCTTCGGCTGGAGGTACTGCGGGCTGCACGAGCGCCACGGCCTGCTGGACCTTGCTGGGGTCGGCGTTTAGCAAGGAAACCAATTGAGTCTGCTCGTCGCGGCGCAGGGGCCGATCAAGGGTCCGCACGACTTGTTGCCACACCTGAGCTTGGCGCGGAGTCCCTTCGAAGTCGATTTGGTTCGAGCGGCGATCGATCCGCATCACGGGCTGCGGGCCTTGGGGACTCGCCAAGACAATGGCAGCCAGTTCTCCGTTGCGTGTCGTCGACAATCCCATGCGCGAGCCCCACATCAGCCGAAGCTGGTCCTCGAATTCCCGCCACGAGATGTGTTGCAATCGATGACTGCCGCTTGTCAGGTTTCCGGTGGGAACCACGGGAGCTGCGGGACGAGGTGTCACCTGACCGAGAACGGTGGCCACTTGATGCTGCACGGACTCGGGAGCCAGCACGACAACTTGACCGGTGCGACTGTCGGCTTCCACGCGAGCGTTGGGAAACTGATTCCGCAGGCTTTGAGCCACTTCGACTGGATTTTTCCCGCCAGTCTCGTACCCTCGGGCGACGGGTCGTGATGTTGTGATGTCGGCCGTTGCGTTCGCGCTTGGCGGCCGGTCCAAGGCACTGACCAATTGAGCCGCGACCTGCTGAGCTTGCTCCGAACCTTTAACGATCAAACGATTGGATTCTTGATCGACTAAAACCTGAAACTCGTCGCCTAGCCCTGAGAGCATCGTCCGCAATTGCGGCGCGAGATCGCTGGCCTCGCGATGCTGCACCGCATGGCCTCGATACCCGGACGGCAAGGCGGTTTGCCCCGCAGCCGACGACACCCAGACGGCGGCCAGGGTCAATCCGCAGACGCAACGCAATACGACGTCGGCGAATTCTCTTACGGTCGAGTAGAGCATTTCGACTGATCCCATCCCTGTTGACTTGGCGCTCCTGGCCACCTTTGGCAACAGACACACTGCTACCACAGAATCCACTCAACAGGATTTATCGGCTTGACTGACACAGTCGTTAAATCCGATTCAACCAGAATCATCGACAAAGTCGACGCTAGCAGCGGTTGGGCGCAAGCCCACCGGTTTTGCGAGACCGGACGGCTTGCGCCGTTCCGCTAAAGCGGGAATCAATTTCGGGACTATTCCTAACTGAACCGACGGAGAGGCTGTGAAAAAATTGGGACAGGCACCTCGCAGCTACGCGAAATCTCGGCAAAACACCGACATCCGCTCGGAGCCAGTCCCATTTTTTCACAGCCTCGGAGCGAACTGCGCCCTACCGCTCAACTTCGCTGCAGTAACCACCAGAGAAAGCTGCTCAGGACGCCGAACGAGATGACGACTACCAACGTGGCCTTGATCGCGGGCCACGGGCTATGTCGCACGGAGCTAATGACAGCCCCACAATGCGGACAGTGTGTTGGCAGGGGCCGACGTAATTCGCCACCACAAGCACAGACGATTCGTGGTGGGTGACGCATAGCGGACTTCGCGTGAGTTTGGAGAACTTGCCGGCTAGACCTGCGAGGCGTGGACCGCCGCACGCATCTTCTCTAGTCCCGTCTGAGCCACCACCAATGGGTCTTGTTTCCAGTATTCCCGATTGAACAGCTCCAGCGACAGCACGCAGCGCGAGCCGTTGACACGCAACATACGCAAGATATCACTCAAGGGGGCGATGCCATCTCCGGGATAGACTCGATCCGCATCGCCGATCGTTTCACGCGGAGGATCGGCGGGATAGTCGTTGATATGAAAGACTTGGATCGCGGCACCCTGAATTAGGTTTAACCCCGTGAAGTCCGAGCCACCTTTATAGATGTGATAGACGTCGGGCAGCACGCAGGCCGCCGGATGCCCGCTCTCGACCGCCACGAACATCAACTCACCCAAACGACTCAGCGACTTGGAAAAGCCCCACAGTTCCAACTCGGGAGTGACCCCCATCTCGTCGCCGAGTTCTAGCAAGCGTCGATAGCGATCCGCGGCAGCGAACAAGTTCAAATCCGTTTGGTTGGTCGCACCGACCGGTGGCGCGGCGAGTCGTTTGCCGCCGATCCCTTGCAGCAACTGCATGTCTCGTTTGGCCGTCTCAAGACCTTCCGCGCGCTTCTGTTGGTCATCAACGATCCAAGTGGCAAACCCAATCGCGCTCTCCACCGTCAAACCGCCATCCTCGATCCGCCGCCGCAGATCCTTCAAACTGCCCCCTTCCTCGACGTACTGCTGAATCTCACGCATCCAGGGCTCGATCGCGTCGTATCCAGCTTTGATCGCGATGTCGACTTGTTCGATGATTGGTCGTGGCTGGCCCGCCGCGTCGCGAATCGTGCTCATGTTCAAGCAGTAGCGAAACGGAGGCTCGGCGGTTGTTGCCGTTTCAGCCGCCGAGTTGGGAATGGTTACAAGCGACGAAGCCAGACCAACGCCTCCTGTGGCGAGAAGCTGGCGGCGATCAAGGGACCATGACATGCGATTAACCTCAACGAGTGGAGCATCCGGATCAGCGAAGGAAGGACCAAGGCATTGGGCCTGATCGTCAAGTCCGCATTGTAATCGGAGTCGCGCGGGATCTAAACAGTCGGGCGTCACGCGAATTACGGCGCGTGAGTCGCCACGCGTAGTCCCGAATCGCTCATTGCGATTGCCGTTAAGCGAGCTTGGGCCGCCAGCTTCTGCTCGGGTGAACCGCGTCGAGCCACCACGTCATAACAGCAGCGGGCGGCACCGAAACGTCCTGCGGCTTCCGCCTCTTGTGCGCGGTGCCAGTATCCGGCCAATTCCGTTTGAAGCTTTTGCTTCGCTTCCGCGATTCGGATGCCGTGGTCCGCGAGCGAGCTCTTGCGTGGCTCCCCCGATTCCGCAGCCGAGCGATCCGCGTGGCGGGAGACGAACTGAGACAAACGAGTTGCCTTGCGATCCGCATCGCTCATGCCCACCGGCGCTCCGCGCTCGGCCGCCGCAGCCGCCAATACCCTTTGATCCAGCTCGGCATGATCGATGATCGTCACCGTGGCATGAGCTTGAGAGGAGCTTACACTCGACGCGAAACTTCGAT
>JBGTHH010000973.1:0-4575 GCA_041746275.1 Pirellulaceae bacterium
TGTCGAGACGCAGACGTCATGGCCCTCAGCGAGCGTTTCGACTACGTGGACGACACGAGCGACGGCACTCTCGAACGCTGGACTTGAGCGATCTTAACGAGCGGCGTGACTATCATACCGAATCCCCCGCCTCCCCCACGGAATTTCCTCCGCACCGCCCCCACGCCGCACCCACGCCGCACCCACGCCGCGGATGCAACGCTCACCGATGGGACCGGTGTGACCATGATCGGTGTCAAAGCCTTCCTCCGTAGCGAACCGGACCGTACAGTTCTGTACAACAATCAGATCCTGTACGTCACAGATTTGGCAGGCGAAAGTTAGGTCACGTCCGACAACCAGTCGTCAAACGTCGCCACCGACTTCCCACTTGGGGAGAAATTCAGGGAACATCCACCCTTCTCGCCCAGCCATGTTAAGCGGTCACGATATTGGATGGATGTCCCCTTCACGTCCTTCACGGACACGCGTGGTTTCGGGTGTTTCGGGCAACCAACTCTCCTCTCGCTGAGCATCTGTCCGCTACAGATAAGACGACGTGTCAGGCAGATTTATGCATCGAGCCGCGATCTTTTCGGTTATCGTGCTGTGAGGTCATGGGCGGGCTCTCCCAGTTTGGTAGATCACCACACTCCATGCGAGGAAAACCGCTCCGAGCACGACATGCATTTGAACGTCAAACCAGGTGATGCGTCCGTGGTCCATTCCCCAAAAGCCCAGCAGCGAGCCAGCGTGCTGAAGGCAATTCAGCAAATGCACTGCGGCAAGAAACGCGATTGTAAGCGCGATGCGAGTGATCGTTCTTCGGGATGTCGTTGCCAACAGTCGCAAGTGAGTCAGCCAACTGAACCACGCCGCCAACCCACCCGTCACCGTGAGCCCCATGATCAGCGGCGACAATGGCCGCGTGACAACGAATCTCACAGACTCCGCTGTAAACACAAACAGCAGGTAGGTGCCGATTGCCAGTAACCACAGTCGCCCACCCCCAGGACTCTCGCTCGTAATGTCTCGCTCCATGGTCATGAAGGGATTTTAGCACAACCGCCGCACCCATCGATGTTCACATGCGGGGAAGATGTCCGGGGACACCCATCCTTCACGCCCGACTACGGTAACCGGTCACAGCATTGGATGGGTGTCCCCCGGCCCTCTTGAAGCGTCGCCCGTCCCCGAGTTGTTAAACCACGGAGGCGAACCTTGCTCGCCATAGGCTTCGGTATATGGCTGCCCATTTCTACCTACGACGTTCGGCCGTCCGCGCTCGCAGCTTCATCAACGACAACATGTCAACCAATTCCGCAATCGCCTTGGCCTCCTGTCGTTCCGAACGCGATAGCTTGCCAGTCGCATCCTGCTTGTCAAGCAACGATTGAAGCCGTGAATCGAGCGCGGGCGGAAGCGTGAACTCTTTCCAGTCGCCCGGCAAGTCCAACTCGATCAGCACTTGGCTCATGGCAATCATCCCAGTTTGGTGTTGAAGCTTTCACGTATTGTATTTGACGATGCCGGTCTCGCAAACCCGATTCGATTCCGGCCCAATCATGTTTGCGATCGTCCAACACGTTCGGATAGCGGCGTAGCGCTGGGATACGTAGTTACCACCACATCACCCGCGATGGGCGTCGCATCCGTCGATCATGGTACGAGAGGCTTCGCCGGGAACACCCATCGCTGTCATTCTGTCACAGTAAGCGGCAGCGACGTTGGATGGTGGTCCCCTGGGCATGTCTCCCCTGGGCCGTGTTGCGGCCGCGCGATGAGGCCTCTAACATACGAGCAGACTTGGAAAACGCATGATTATTGCCGTCTCTACGGATTGATTGGCTCGCCGCTGGTGGCAAGGTGATTGAGCGAGGGTAAAAGGTATTTGGTAAGCGGAGGCGGTGGCATGCCATTCAAGATCACGATCACGGAGGACGCTGATCGACAGTTCCACGCACTGCCGGTTCGGGACCAGCGCACACTGGAGGCAGCCATTCTCTCCCGACTTCAGCAGCAACCCACCACGCCGACGAAAGCCATCAAGAAGTTACGGCCCAATCCGCTGGCCGAGTTTGAACTGCGTGCGGGAGACCTGCGTGCTCTGTACAATGTTGAAGAAGACGAGGTTGTCCTTTTAATCGTCGGACGGAAAGTTGGCAACAAACTAATTGTGGAAGGTGAGGATTTCGATGGCCATCAAGACCATCCCGTTGAGCCGCCTGGAAACGGATCTAGAGAAGACACTGAATGAATGCTCCGAATCGGGCCAAACCGTGGTCGTGGAAATGCCGGATCAACGCCTCTTGGCGATTCAATCATTGGAGCCCCACGAGGATGACGCTCTGATGGACGAGTTGGTGGCGTCCAATCCGAAGTTTCAGGCGTTGGTGGCGAAATCTAAAGCAAGTCCACGCAAACCGTTTTCCTCCAGCGACGCAGGGTAACCAACGGCTGAAGTTGAGCATGGTTTTCGCCAGCCGGCTGTCGTACCCAATCCCGACTAATCACACTGATGAACGCGAAGGGGAGGTCCTGCGGGGCGAAGCGGTGGTCGATGATTTGTTGCTAAATCGAACATCTTCAAGAGCTTCGAAACCCCGTCTGCCGCGTCGTCCAACGCGAGATAGGTGCGCTGACGAATCGGGCTGCCATTGGTCGACGCTACCGCTGCCGTCATGACATGATTGGCGTGGTGTGGGCGATGTGATATGTTGGGTCAAGTTTGGCCAGGGATGTCGAGGTGGTCTCGCAAACCCCACAAACCTTGCGTTCCACGGTAGTAGCCTGCGACGCGAGTTTTGAATGGTGAATCGACTGCGGCCGCACTGTGAACTTCATCGTTATTTGGCAACAACCGACCATGCGTACCTTGCAGCTTACTGCGACGCTGTTGACCGCCCTTGTTGCCGTTACTGGATGTCGCATGGCGTCTAATGCACCGAATCCGCAGTGGCTTGTCGACTTTGGAAAAGCCGACGCCATTTTGATTCGACAGAGCAAACAGCAGATTGCCGTAGCTGATGCCGAGACAATCAATCGACTTCAAGGCATCTACGCTAATGCAAAATGGAAACCGTACTGGCACACCTTGCCCGGACACCTCGACGATCGGACAATCGATCTACTGGACGGCGAGAACCGCCTGCGACATTTCAGCTATACTGGGAAACTCTGGGAGACGAAGTCATATACCGAGAATCGCACGGCCGAGCTGTCCGAGACGGATCGACAGTGGATCGAATCGCTATTCTCTGCGGTGCCAGATGGTGAAGCGACACCGGATTCCGATTAGTCAAATAACCATCGCATCCACGGGAGCGGCGATAGCCAGCGGATTTCGTAATCAATGTCAACTCTCGTCGCCCCGTGATCCGGGTCATTCGTCGGACAATTGAGAGGCACTTTGTCGCAATACCCAAAGACGGAATACACCATGTTGTCCCGCTTAATTCGACCGGTATGGCTATTCGCATGCGCAATTGGTGTGTGCGCAGTCATCGTCCATTTTCTGTTTGATTTCCACTACCCGCACGGAGTAGATAATGATCCACTGAAATCGCCGGTCCGCGTCATTTCCGTTCAGAGAAGTTTGTTGCTACTTGAGGACGGACGGAATGTATTAGTCCAATCGGAAGTCGGCCGACTATCAGACTTGATCGAGGCTTCGGGAAATCGAATAGATATTGAGTTGGACGACAATACTGGCACCGCGACTGTTTTTGTGAAATCTGAACTCGCTGGTTGTGGCGACCCCTTTATCATGGTCAGAATGCTGTTTCCCCCCTATCAGAAACCTTTGATTCCGGACGACTTTCCATTGAATTATCGCAGGCGAGTCGGTTCGGGACGACTCGACTTAGAATAAGGGGAGCCAAGGGGACAGCTACTTTCTGAGACTCTCCATCGCACGCAGCGCACGTCGGGGACCTGAAACCTTCGCGTACCGCACAGCGCAAGGAACTTTTCGAGATCGCGACGACCTACGCTATGACACGTAGCCCTGCGAATCTATCCGACGGGCGCTGAGAGTGGGTGTCGCCATTAGTGTCGCTCCCCGTCAGTGTCCTCAATCACTTTGGTAGTGCGTGCGACTTGTCGCGTCTTCCCATTTGGACGCAGCCGTTTTGCGATGATTGTCGTCGCGCGGGGAAAAATACTAAAGCGGTGACAAGTCCCCGCAGTCCATAGAACGGCTCGCGGTCCTGAACTTTGGAGTGCGTGCGACTTGTCGCCGCTTTTCCATTTTGACGGATCCCGTTTTCGATGGAGAACTTTGACTCCGCATGGCCACTGGGGCTCCGCGTTACACGACGCTTCTGGTTCTTCGTCTTGCCCGCCATCGGGACAGAGATCCCACGACCCGACGGCAGATCGACTTGCCACAGGCCGTCAAACCATGGAGAATTGGATTGTCCTACCTGCATTCACCCGCCGCCCTCCTGCCTCAGAAAACGCCATGCTAAGAATCGCCTGCGTGCTGATCGTGATCCCTTTGTTTGCACTGAGTACGGCGCGAGCGGAAGAGCTCACTTTCGAACAGCACATTCGCCCGATCCTCAAGGCACATTGTTTTCACTGCCACGGCGAGGC
>JBGTHH010000974.1:0-2292 GCA_041746275.1 Pirellulaceae bacterium
GAATGTTGTGCTCAATCCGTAACGCTGTCGCAAGATGTAGGGTGCCTGTCCCCGTTTTCGGATAGGCTCTAAGAAAACTGATTGTATTACCGCTAAAAGCCGAATAAGTTGTCAAACTCTCCAACTCGCCAGCGTTTCGTGAGCGGGCATCCCGTGACGAGCCTGGGCGTTCAACCGAATCCGAGCGAAATGAATGCGATACTTGTCACGGGGGGAGCCGGATTCATCGGTAGCTGCTTCGTGCGGCAATGGATGGCCGACGAACGTTCTCCCCTAGTCGTTCTGGATAAGCTCACCTACGCCGGCAATCTCGATTCGCTGCGCGATGTGGCCGATCACTCCCGTTTTCACCTGCAAATCGGAGACATCGGCGATACGGCTCTCGTCAGTCACCTGTTACGTGAGCATCGCATTCGCGCCGTGGTCCATTTCGCGGCGGAATCGCATGTCGATCGCTCGATTGATGGCCCTGAGGCGTTTGTCCAAACCAACGTGGTGGGCACCTTTCACTTGCTGCAGTCGGCACGCGCCTACTGGCAAAGCCTCCCCGCCGACGAGCAGGCTTCATTCCGCTTCCTGCATGTGTCGACGGACGAAGTCTATGGATCGCTCGGCAGCGAGGGCTACTTCACGGAAACCACACCCTACTCGCCGAACTCGCCCTACGCCGCCTCGAAGGCCGCCTCAGATCACTTCGCCCGCGCGTATCATCACACGTATGGGTTGCCGGTGCTGGTCACCAATTGTTCCAACAACTACGGGCCATATCAGTTCCCCGAGAAGCTGATTCCCTTGATGATTCTCAATGCCCTCGAAGGGAAGCCCTTGCCCGTTTATGGCGACGGCCAGAACGTGCGCGACTGGTTGCATGTGGAAGACCATTGTCGCGCGCTGCGCGCCGTACTGGAGCATGGCACGCCCGGCGAGACGTACAACATCGGAGGCAACTGCGAACGTACGAATCTGCAAGTCGTGCATGCCGTTTGTCGCGCCGTTGACCACTGGCGTCCTGGTCTCCCGCATTCTCCCTGCTCGTCCTTAATCACGCATGTCGCGGATCGACCGGGGCACGACCGCCGCTATGCCATCGACAGCTCCAAAACGCAACAGGCGTTTGGCTGGCGGCCTATGCAAGACCTGGAGTCGGGGCTGGAGACGACGGTACAATGGTATCTGGAAAACGCCTGGTGGGTCGAGCGGGTAAATTCAGGGGCCTATCGTCGCGAGCGATTGGGCTTGGGAACGCCCGGTGAGGCAGCGCGTGAGCTAACGCACGAATGAAGTGCGAGATTTCGTTCAAGGCTACGAGCCCGGGGGAAACTTATGGTCGACACCGTATGTAAAAAGGGGATCGTGCTGGCGGGCGGTTCGGGCACACGGCTCTATCCGATTACCGCGGCGGTGAACAAGCACTTGCTGCCGGTCTACAACAAACCGATGATCTACTATCCCTTGTCGACGCTGATGTTGGCCGGGATTCGTGACATCTTACTGATCTCCACGCCTGCGGATCTGCCTAGTTTTCAGCAGTTGTTTGGTAATGGCAGCCGCTTGGGAATCTCGCTGCGTTATGCCGAACAGCCCAAACCCAAGGGACTCGCTCAAGCCTTCACGATCGGTCGCAGTTTCGTCGGCGATGACCACGTCGCCTTGGTGTTGGGGGACAATATCTTCTACGGTCAAGGCTTTCAGACAATGTTGTTGCAGGCCGCCGCGCAATCGACGGGTGCCACCATCTTTGCTT
Source organism: Pirellulaceae bacterium (assembly GCA_041746275.1). Lineage (GTDB taxonomy): Bacteria > Planctomycetota > Planctomycetia > Pirellulales > Pirellulaceae. The sequence continues at coordinate 1,745 of JBGTHH010000974.1, forward strand.
ATCCGGTGAAGGATGCCCAACGGTTTGGAGTGGCCGAACTGAACGCTCAGGGGCGAGTCGTAACGCTGGAGGAGAAGCCCGCCCATCCCAAGTCTAACCTCGCCGTTGTCGGCCTCTACTTCTATGACAATCAAGTGCTCGACATCGCCCGCGACCTACGGCCCTCCGCGCGGGGCGAGTTGGAAATCACCGACGTCAATCGCGAGTATCTGAAACGCGAGCAACTGCATTGCCTGTCCTTTGGTCGCGGCTTTGCCTGGCTGGATACTGGAACTCCCGAGTCCCTGGTGCAAGCCGCCAATTTCGTGGAAACCTTGGAGAGCGCCCAGGGACTTCAGGTGGCCTGTCTTGAAGAAGTCGCGGGAGTCAAAGGGTTCATCACCGCCGAGCAAATGGTGGACTCCGTGAAGAGCCTCAACAACGCGTACGGCAGGTATGTCCGTGAACGCGCCGAGCAAATCCGGGTGGGTACTCAGGCGAAGATAGACGATTCGTTGTGAAAGTTGTTTAGTTTAGCTAACGGTTCGTGCGCATACGGTCGATACTCA
>JBGTHH010000975.1:0-7363 GCA_041746275.1 Pirellulaceae bacterium
TAACGCTCGAAGTGCGATCGACCGTCCGTTGTCGTCAGATACCGATCGAAAGCGGCCCGGCGTTCCTCTTGATACGCCTCACGCTGTTGCTCCAACCCTTCGGCCTGTGTCTGCCGATCACACTCCCACTTGCGGCGTTGACGCTCTTTCTCGTGAGCATAGATCCAGTCGGGCGGCATCCTCTCGTTCTGAACGGCATCGATGAAGAATGCGGCCGGAGAAGTCTTAAAGCCCGGAAACCCGTGCGGCTGTTCGTGCATGGCCGCGTCGGTAACGCGAATCCAGCGTTGCAACGTCCCGCGACTGCACTCGCGAAAGACGCGGCGAATCCCCGCCTCGTCGATGCCAATCGACCGCAGAGGCTCATACAGTGGATCGTCCACAATCCCCTGCTGCTTCGATCTGGTGCGTTCGGTAAGCGGGCGGCGGAAGTATGGCCCTTCAAAGAACTGCACGACGTACAGGCCGGTTCCACGCTTGAGAAACAAGTCCTTCGCCGTCGACTGTCCCCTACCGAGTTCAATGATGCCGAGATCGAGCAATTCCTGAATGCAGGCGGTCAGATCGAACTTGCGTTTCTTAAGCGGCCGGTCGGCGGAGAATCCAAGTCCGTGGATGGTCAAGTCATCGACGTTCAAGAAGACTCGCTTAGAGCGCCAGAAGCGGTCCTTTAACTTGAGGAACAACCGCCGCGCGGCCGGGGTGAGCTTGCGATACAAGTCGAGATCAAAGAGCAACGTGCCGCCGGTCGCCTGACACATCTGGAAAAACAGCGGCGACCATTCAATGCGCCACGCGCGCTTTGCATCGACGTCCGCTCCCCTGCCGCGAGTCGGCAGGTAGGTCGAGAAGAAGTGCAGTGTCACGCGTTCGTGTTGCTGGGTGACAGGGTTATAGAACGCCGTGTTCTGATACGCAACGAGTGCCAAGCGTTCCAGCGACGCTCGGAATTGATCGTACTGAAAGCCGCCCGTCTCCATGCCCAGGCGTCGCATGAGCCAGTAGGGCGTGGCGAGCAACGTGTGATCCGAGTCGGAACGCGACAGGCTCGCCCCAAGCAGCCCCCACAAAATAAACTCGTCGATAGATTGCAGTCCGAGCGGTGCATAGACACGGACGCTGGCTTCGCGTTTATCTTCACCGGCCTTGAAGTGATACGTCGTCTCGAAGATGGACGACTCTCGGGCTCCGCCTTTAAGCGGCCAAAGGGCGGTCTCCAGCAGTGACAACTGGGCAATCCCCTCTCGCGTGATACCGGGCAAACGGTATCGATTGCTCGAAGTCGTTTCATGGCCGGTGCTGGAGTCCCGTGCAGACAACAAATGGGGTTAGAAGATTTTCATGAATAGCCAGTGGGGCTTTTTGGTCGAGGTCTCTCGAACATCACTTCCCTTCTCCGCCTTCGATGGCGGAACGTCGGACTCGACGACGTCTGACTGATTCCACGTCGCGGGATCGGGAGGCGAGAGTTGCTTCTGCAACGACCCCATGAGAATGTTGCCTTCGCGAACCCGCTCGGAGAGTCCTTTGATCACCTCGTTTTGTGCGGCAATTTGTTGGTCTTTGATGTCGAGTTGCTTACGAAGAATCTCGATGATCGCCCCCGACTGTCCGTCCCCCGCCGCGCTTACTCGAGGTTCCGGTTTCGTCCTCGTTCCCGCTTCCGCCGCAACGCGTTCGAGGAGTTCCTCGGAGATTCTCCACGCGAAGTTTTCGCCCTTCACGCGGAGCGACTTTGCGGTGGCGATGTCAGGCTCGATGTGGTGGCGATCGGCGTGACGGGGATTCTCCAGGATCGGGTAGATAATGCGGCGGATGGAAGAGGGCGATTTCCCGGTGATGCTTGCCGCCTCTTTGACCGTCAGAAACTTGGTCATGGGGAGAGTGGGGGAGTGACGACGACACCTTACTCCCATTGGTAGGCATTTGGGAAGGGGATTTGGCAAGACACCGAGTGGCTACCACGGAGCGATACCGAAGACGTTTCGCAGGGGTTCCGGTAGGGGACTTGGGCGCTTCCAAAGCCCTTTCCGGCGCATCGCGGGAATGTTTCCGGCACCATGCCGGACGCGGAAGCTGACCCTTTCAACGAGACCCTTTCGGCACCTCTCCGGCAATTGGTTTTGGAGCCGTTCCACATGGGTTTCCAGTACCGTTCCACGGCAGGGTATCGGAAGCTATTCGGCACCGTGCCATGACTACCGAGAGGGGAGTAGCCTGGATGATTCATGTAAGGTGCGTGAAGTCGGCTTTGTCTATGTGGTGTGGTGCGCTGCGCAAGTCGTATCGCACGCCGGACAGAGTGTTCTCTGCGAAACGTCGATTTGCCGACGTAACGCACCTATGAGATTTTAGTTGCTCGACGCACCGTACATGGGTCACAACTCTGGAGTAGGGGAGTGCCTTTCAGGGGTGCCGAGGACACCGATCGTGGAACCCTTTCGCCAAGGTATCATGAACGGCCGATCAGCACGCACGGTGGAAACACTCTGAGGCTGTGATCAGCGCATACCACGCTCCCCATCCTGGTACGCGTGGGACGCGAGAGGGGACTACCTTGCGCGGAGAAGGGGAGTGGTTTCAAACAACATTTGCGGCTCGACAAAAGTGACCTGAGGCGGATGATTAATGCGGCAATTGCCGGTGGCGGCGTGTACATGCGCGCGCAGGAAAGTGCTGGCGAGAGAGCAACCCGATTGATGCGAAGCAGGTGTGTGGCAAGCAAGACTCTCAGGTACTGGCTCTTCATCGCGGACACTTCGAAAGACGCCAAGTCGTGAGAGGATAGGGGAGGGGATCCGTGGCAACTTTCCCCCGGGAAAGATTGGAGGAAATCCGCAGCAGTGTGCGACTTCGCGACCCTCTTTCACTTGCACGATGTTGATGTCCGGTCGGGGCAGTGCGATGGCGAGCGAGCTTGTTGGCGTTTGGGGTGTGCCGGAAGAGACGCCGACGACGGGCGGATGAGGCACAACGCGCTTCGGTGGCGCACAACGAAATGATTTACTCCGACTGGCTTTCGATGCGTCGGTGGAGGCGACCGAAACAGGTCAGCGAGCAGTGTTTCGACAGTTCTGTCGATGCGAACGCAGGTTGCCATTCTTGAGCGCAAGTAACACAGGACGGTTCGACCTGTGCGCGCGCCGTGCTACTGCAATCAGGCGCGGCGCGTACTGAACAAGTGGAAGGTGATCTGCAGTCCGACCAAGGGACCGCCGAAGAACAACGATGGGATTTGGTGGGAAAGATGCCGGGGCGACAAGACGGCTATTGAACTTTTCCTGGGTGCGGTGCGAGGCTGGGAAGCCGGGATTCGGCGGCGGATGGATTCCGGAAAGTCCTGAATAATCATCTGTTGCGGTGTCATTCGGCCATCGGGGCCCTCCACCGGAACTGTGCAAGTATATACATAGAGAACGGGAGCGTATGTCAATACCCCATTTTTTCGACCAAGCGATCCCAGACCGTCGTCTCCGCTTCGTACTCGGCGTCCACGTCCGCCTGAGGGGCTTCAGGTCTTGTGGACAGTCTAACTCCTCAAATCGCCACGTTGGCGGCTGGTGAAAGGCGTTAGGTTCCTTTAGGCCGATGCATTTGGCCTGCGCGGGAAGGCCCTGAACGCTCATAGAGTCCAACGCCTCACAATTGACTATTCTCGACTGATTCTAAGGAATCCAGTCGCAATGAGGCGTTTAGCGAGCCGAATTCTTGAATCATCATCGATCAGTCCTGGCAGTTCTTTGATTCTGAATCGCTCACGATTAAGCAGATAATGCACCGCAAGCCGCAAGCGCCGGGGCAGCACTACCTCCCGCTCCCAAAACGCAAGAATGATCTCTGATTCGCCCTCCGACAGTTCGTATGTCACATCGTCTCGTGTCTCAAGTTGTGACTCAAGCGTCAAATCCGCAAGAGAAAGAATATCCAACAGCCGCCCTTTGCATTGCCTGATGGACGTGGCGGAAAAATGCGTCTTGATGACAGAGACTGCGCGGTCAACAGTCATCAGTGCCTTGATTCTTGACAACGCGTCTGCAACCAAACGGATATCATCCTTTCCAATAACGAGACCGCCTTCGTTACTGATGGGTAGACCACACCGCAGCATTGGATCGCTCGATAGTTCGTCGAACACATTTCTTAAAGTGTTCAACACCAGATCGCCGTACGTCCACGCATGGACGACGAGCGAAATGTGCAGTGATGGGCCGCACAAAACCTTTCCCGCGTGCATCCAACCCTTTGGAATGTAGAGAGTGTCTCCGGGATCCAGAACAAATGATAGTCGATTCGGCGAACCATTAGATCCAGCACCCGGGGCAGACACGTTCCATTGCCTACGGCCTTGCAGCTGAAGCACAAATACGTCGACGTTGTCGGAATGCGGAGCAACACCGGCCCCTCCCTCTGGGGTCAGGAAGGCATTGGCGTGCGTAGGACTGCACAACTCCTGCTCAATTCCCGCACAGAATGCTTGGACCTTATCGCTGATTTGCTCAAGTGACTGGAGGACAAGCGAGGCTCCGCGGCGATACAACTGAAGTACGTCGCCAACTCTAACGACGGAGGTGAATGTTACTCCCCCATATGACCAATCGTGGGCGTATTCACCCGGCGGAACGAGATTCCCATCGCAGTAAACACGAAGGTTGGGATACCGCCAATCTACAGTTGCCAACAGCTGATCGAAATCTTCAAATGAAAAGATGTGGCGAAGATGGCTGCTGTCGTCGCGGTTCAAGCAAAGCGGCTGCTTCTGCCACGAATGATGAAGGAACTCATTCAGTGCAACTGGCGAAAGCAGTGCCATCGTATCTTCATTGCATTTCATTCTGCACCTACCCTACTCATCTGAGGATGTCGCCAATAGACCGCACTCGACGAGTTGCTTAAGTAGGTTCAATCGGTCAATTTGGCCTGACTGCTCCGGCAGGTTGTGTGCTGACAGGCGTTCCTGAGCCGCGATCCACTCCAGAATGGAAGCCGCTTCCCGTTGGAAATCCACACTACCGCCATCGAAGTATATCCGTACTGAGGTGTCGTTGAGTACGGTTTTCCACGTAACGTTAGTTCGGCGGTACAGGACTTGGTCCGGTTCAATCGCCGAACACTGCTGGACGCAAACTAGTCTTCCACGGAGCGATGGCTTTCGGTCGACCAGAAATTCCCGAAACTGGCTCTCGATGGCGGCATAGGGTGACAAGCGACTAAAGAGGCACTCAACAATTCGGGTGAACATCTCGGCCGCATATTCCGGGATTTCAGCGGTGCCGCAAGACTTCTGCGGCAGATAAACGGCCGCGTTTGAGTCGCTTTGCATCAACTCCTTGCAGGCGACTTCGGCATGTTCCGCCGCAATCTCTAGGATGCGGCGGGTGAAAATCCCGACGGTCAAATGGAGTGACGGGGCATGGCTCGTTCTCGCCGCGTGAACGAATCCCCTTGGAATGAAGAGTGTATCTCCTGGTTCCAAAACCACATCGATCGCCGGAGCCTGCTTCGCCTCCCCATCAATTATGTCCTGGCGGCGGTTTGATTTCTGGGTCTTGAGCGGAAGCGGAAATGGACTCCCCCACACCCTCCATCGCTTGCTTCCACCGGACTGTATGACGAATAAGACGTGAGTGTCATAGTGAGCAATGAAGCCCTGAGCTTCAGCAGGAGTCAGGTATGCGTTTGCCTGCACTGGGACATTGAGATAGCTCTTCAGTGCTCGACAAAACGATCCAAGCGGGATCCAGTTCCGTTCCAGTGCTTGGAGGATCAGAGTGTGCCCGTCCGCGAGTGCATCAAGTATTTTAGTCGGATCGCCGATTTGAGAGGTTGGCGACGCATACCGATTCTCAAGCAGATCTTGGACGTGCTCACCCTGTGCGCCGTCCTTGACGATTCGGAACCCAGGATATTGCAGTCCTGAGCAGGCTACGATACGATCCACATCGCGAAACGACAGCAACCCATCAAAATGTGTGGGCGCTGCCCGCTTTACCAGAAGCGGTTGCTGCTCCCAGTATTCCGAAAAAAAAACATCTGGAGCAATTGGGTCTATGCAGTGGCGGAAGACCGAACAGGAATCCTGAAAAGGGATCATGATGCCACACCTACCGATGTCAATTTTCAGGATCGACTTCAACGGGACTTGGATCCACCAGATCCTCTCGAACGCCCCGCTTCTCCCTGAGAGTCTGCCGCAATTCGGCTTCAGTGACGCCAGTGGTAGCAGCGAGCGCGAGCAGCAAGGCTTGAGTCTTGGCGACGTCGATCTTGATCTCCTCACAGAGCGTCTTGATCTCGCGGAGCGAAGGTTCGTCCTTCTCGGTTCTCTTCGCGGCAGCCATGTGTTCTCTCCTAGTTGAGACGAAGGGGGGGCCATTTCCAAAAAAAACATGCCGCCAACCGTGAGGGGCAGACAGCGACTTCCCATTTTATAAGCATTGTTCGCATTAGATTCAACCGATGCGTGACGACGTCCGTCGAAAAAAGCCAAGGCGATCTGGTACTCTGACGAGACATCGAGATACCCGTCGGTCTGGTTATGATTCGCGGTCTCTCCAAAACAGCGTCCTACTTCGCGTTTCTGCGCAGACGCGACTCGACTTTCATTCTGCGAAGAACGGGGAACGCCGAACGTGCGCCGGAATTGCTTGAACGGCCGTCGCGGACATTGGCGCAGCTGGCTGAACTGCCGTCGGCACTTCCGCCACTCGCAGCAACTCCGGAGCGGGTCCGGTCTGCTCGTATTCATAGCCGAGTTCTGCGATATCCAGCACCTCTGAGACCGTGCGGCTCCAGGGCCTGAGTTGGTCGTGGAGGTTATGGCCGGGCGGGCCCTGCTGTTCCGGAGCGTAGTGCGGTGCGGCCTCGGGCCGTTCCTCCATTTGGCTTGCCTGCCAGTCTGCCCAAAGCTTATCGACGAAGCAGTGGTGCAAAAAGAACACGGGATCATCCGGAGATGTCATAGGCAACATGTTCCCCCCGACCCAGAGATGAACCCTGTTGTGGAGTTGCGACGAAGGAAAGCGAACACGCGCATCGCCCCGTTGAGTGACCCATCCTTCAAGGCGGTTTCGGAATCCGATAGTGAACGGACTACGGTCATAATTCGGCGTATCGTAAAAGAGTTCATTCATCGCGAGCCTACGATCCTCGTCCGTCGGGAGGGTAGGCACGATGTTTGCGAACTGGCGTTTCAGCCCCGGCCCAGGGAGTTCTTCGTCCGGATAGGCAGGGACCGGCCACGCACCCGCCTTGTGTGCAAACGGACCAGTTTGCACGCGCCACTGATCCGACTCTAGCCCATTGCCACCCATGAAGTCGTCACCCCAGATAAGTGCGGTGCCCGGATCGTCCAGAGCGGAGTCAG
>JBGTHH010000976.1:0-3728 GCA_041746275.1 Pirellulaceae bacterium
TGCTACTTCAAAGGTCCAGGAGCGGCTATGTGGTAACTTCATCGTGTCCTGAGTAGATCGGTCGTAGCCCCACCAGCGCCGACCGTTCAACGGTACCCGCGAGGTGCGGCTCTTGCTAGGATAGGGCGTCGCGAAATCAAACTGCTTTGTTCTCTTTTCTCGAGGGATTAGCCGCATGCCTGGCCTGGAAACCGAATTCGATCAACTACAACAAGCCCTTGCGAGCGGTGGCATCGGTGCCGCGCTCGATCAACTTGGCGACTACTTCCGCGAGAGCAAGCAGTACCATCAGTTGTTTGAAACACTCAAGATGCAGGCCCGCTTTCGACTGGGGCTGCCTTTGACGTTTCATGATGTCGGCGACGAGTTGGACGAAGCGGTACGAACCCAACTCGAGGATGGTTTAATCGAAGCCTGCCGCGAGGTCGGTATGGCGTTGCTCCGCGAGGGGGCGATTCGCGAAGGTTGGATGTATCTGCGACCCGTGGGCGATCGTCAAGCGGCCGCCGCCGAGTTGGAGCGGATCGACGCCACGGATGATAATCTGGATCAACTGATCGAGGTCGCGTTGCATGAGGGAGTCCATCCCGAGCGAGGTTTCGCTCTCGTGCTCTCGCATCATGGGACTTGTAATGCCATCACGACTTACGAATCGGTGGTGCTGCGACAGGGCAAGCCGGCGCAACAAGCCGCAGCCGGATTGCTCGTCGAACACGTGCATCGGGAGTTGCTCGCGACGGTCCGTGCGGACATCACACAGCAGCAAGGTTCCGCACCGATCGGCAGCACGCTGGAGGAATTGGTCAAGGATCGCGATTGGCTGTTCGGCGAACACTCATATCATCTCGACACCACGCATTTGGCGTCTATCGTGCGTTTTTCACGCATTCTGATCGACCAGCGGCAGTTGCGATTGGCGCTGGATCTTACGGCTTATGGATGTCGACTGAGCCCGCAGTTCCAGTACAAGGGCGAGCAACCGTTCGAAGACATTTACACTTCGCACGCCTTGTATCTCGGGGCTCTCCTCGGACAGAACGTCGAAGCCGCCATCGATTTCTTTCGCGAGAAGGCAGAGAATTTGGACGTGAATCGCCATGGCGGTTTGCCAGTCGAGGCCTTTGTTCAGTTGCTCGACCGGATCGGCCGCTACGACGATGCTGTCGACGCCCTCTTGGTGTTTGTCCAAAAGCAACCCGAAGCGACTCAACAAGTCATCCCACTCCTATTGGACCTATCCGAACGTTGCGGCAACTTCGAGAAGCTCATGCATTACTGTCGTGAGCGAGAAGATCTATTGGGGTTTGCGACGGCGATGTTGTGTGCGGCATCCAAACAGTCGTCCCAGCTTATCTAACCGGATAAATTTAACTTTTTTTGGCCGTTTCGTTCCGCGCTCGACGCGTAATGATGCTAGAGTTTGACAATGATCAGTTTTAGTCGAACAGATCGCGAATTCGAGCGTTTTCGTGATTCGAATGCGTCTTGAGTCACGCGAAGGCGGAACCAGACTAACAGCTCGCGCTTGACGAGTGAGTAGTGCTAGGTTATTTAATGTAGTTACGAAGGCTGCGTGGATTAGACAATTTCGGCAAGGGTTTTTTTTCTTTGAGGGAGTGCTAGAGCATGAAACGTATCTTGGTTGCAGCAATGTGTGGGCTTCTGTTCGTCGGTGCATCCGCTTTCGCGGGTGACGGCGTGCAGAAGGGTGGCGACGCTTCCCAGAAGGGTGGCGACGCTCATCAAAAGGGTGGAGCTCACCAAAAGGGTAGCGCCACGCAGAAGTAGGCCCTGAATCGCCGTTGGCGCGACGGACCATTCCGCAGTGAACAAGAAAGACGCCGCCCGCATTCCTTATGCGGCGGCGTTCTTTCGTTTATAGTCACCGCCAGTTTACAACTAGGTTCCTGTTTGACGGAGGCGTTTCATGAGCTCGTCCATTTCATTCGTAGCTCTGGTGTTGGTGCTGAGCGTGGGGCAGACAGCCGCTCCGATCAAGCAGGAGGAAGTTGACTATCAGAATCAAGTATTCCAGCGATGGTGGGAGACCGATCTCGTTTGGGTTTTTGACGATCTGCCCACCGAAGGCGAAGTTCCCGCGTTTCGCATCCCCTATTCGGGACACGATTATCCCGATCGCGCGGGCGGGACGATTGAGGTCATGCGCAAGTACGATCAGGCCTTCAACGCGAGTCGACGTCGCGGGTTGGCCACGGAGTTCGAGCGACACGATACCACGGCATTTACGGAACCGACGACGGAGCGGCGAGGCATCTTTGGATTGCGTCGACGGACGGTCGAACGGACACCTCAGTGGCACGGACACTGCAACGGTTGGACGGCGGCGGCGATCCGACACGCCGAACCGCAACAGAGCGTCACGCGCCATGGCGTGGTGTTTACTCCAGCCGACATCAAGGGCTTACTGGCGGAGATCTACATGTACCGCGATAACGAGTTTCTCGGTGGCGTGGACGACGCGATTCATCCGGCGACACTCCATGTGGTCTTGAGCAACTGGCTGGGGCGCGGCAGCCATCCCGTAGGCATCGATACTTCCGTGGGTAAGGAAGTCTGGAATTACCCGTTGTACGCCTACAAGACCACGTCCAAAAAGGTCTCCGATCAGCGCGTCGAAGTCAAAATGAATGCGTGGTATTCGCAGAGCACGCGACAGGAAGTCAATCGTTCACAGCACCTGAAGAAATCGATTTACTTTCACTACTTCTTATCGCTCAACGCCGCCGGAGAGATCGTCGGTGGCGGCTACTATAACGACAGCGCGCGGATTGACATGGTGTGGATGCCGTTACATCCCGTGCAGGGAGGCACTCCGGGCAATGATCGGGGGAATCCACATATCGACGTGAAGGAAGTGCTGGCGATGTGGCGCGAGTCGGCACCAGTCGAGTTGCGGTCCAAGTGGTGGAATATCGATCCGACCGAGGAGGATATCATCACTAGTCCGGGCGAGTCGGAGTTGGCGGACGGTCGCGTTGCCGACGAGTTGACCGAGTCATCGGCGACAGTTCTTCCCGAGGCGACGGCGGATGCGGAAGCCCTCGCGACACCGTAGCATCTCGCGCAGGGTAATCGCGCCCGAGCAAGAAATGAAAACGGCCCGTGGATTTCTCCGCAGGCCGTTCCTAGTTGGTCTTCATGCGTTTCGTCAGTGGGTCTAGCGAACAACGCTCACTTGAACCACGGGGCGTTGAGCATTCAGGAAAGCGGAAGGATCAACGACGGGTGCGGGAGGAATCGGAGCGACAGCTTTGTCGTCGCTCTTTTGATGTCCGTCGCCGTTCTTCTGGCAGGGATCACAATCTCCCTTGCCGCCTTTGCCACCCTTGCCGCCGTGGCAGGCGAACAGGCTATCGAGCAGCGATCCGCGATGTCCCTTGCCACCCTTTTGGCAAGCATCGCCGCAACCCTTGCCGTCCTTTTGGCAAGCGTCGCCACAGCCCTTGCCGTTACCTTTTTGGCAAGCTCCGTGGCTGCCGAACAACCCGCCCTTTTGGCAGGCACCCTTGCCGTCGCCACAGCCCTTGCCATCTTTTTGGCAAGCGTCGCCACAGCCCTTGCCGTTACCTTTTTGGCAAGCTCCGTGACTACCGAACAACCCACCCTTTTGGCAGGCACCCTTTCCGTCGCCACAGCCCTTGCCGTCCTTCTGGCAAGCATCGCCGCAGCCTTTGCCATCACCCTTCTGATGAGCACCGTGGCCACCA
>JBGTHH010000977.1:0-2078 GCA_041746275.1 Pirellulaceae bacterium
TCAAAGGCCCGCTCAGCGATTACGTTTATCAGCTTGTCGGTGGACTGCGTGCCGGAATGGGTTATTGCGGCACCGCGACGATTGAAGAATTGCGAACGGAATCGCGATTCATCCAAGTTTCAGCAGCGAGCGTAAGAGAGAGTCATCCTCATGACATCGCCATCACGCAGGAATCGCCCAATTACAGTCCCGACACGCCGGGAAACAACGACCCGAACTAGCTGGTTGCGTCTCGGCCGGGCGAGAGTTCTCGCGACCGTGCTCGCCGCCACTCAGGCCTTGCCGAGCATGGCAGTTGCCGACGAGGGTCAACCACTTCCATTTCGCGCCAGTCAGTCTGCTGAGCTAACACCGACCCGCTCGACAACCCAGCCCGTAAACCCCTCGACAGACGCGCAGTGGATCGAAGTCCGCAAACGCAAGATTGGCGAAGGAGGCACGGTCTTACGGTGGCAGACACCACCGGTCGCAGCCTCAACTGCAGCCAGCGAGCCAGTTCCTCAAGCCGCTGCGCGACCCGTAGCCAAGCTCGCCAGAGCTTGGGAGGACCGCCCTGCCAGCGAACCTGTTCCTCAAGCCGCAGCGCGGCCCGAGCCCACGCAAGTCGCCAACAAGATTCTCGTCTGGGGCGAGACTCCCAAATCGCAACCCAGTTCGTCCACGCGGTTGGTCGCGCACCAAAGCGCCGTCGATCCGTTTAACGACCCGTTCGGCGATCAGAAGCCCGAGTTTTCGGGACCGGCTCGACGTACTTTCACATCGCAAAACGACGCACAGCTCGATCCTGGACTGAGTGAGCAGCCGGAAATGCTGACGCCGCCGACTCCTCCCGACTTTGATCCGTTCCGCGACGACATGCCGCAACCAACTCCGTATCGTAGGCCCGCGCCAGAGTTCGCGCCCGAGTCCGAGCCGGCACCGATTCCAGACACGAGCCCGCAACCCGCGCCGTTCCAGGACGATCTGGCTCCCGCGCCGCCCAGCGATTTAGATCGTGGCTTCGGCGTTCCCCGGTTCGGCCCCAACGGTCAGTCCAACTCGGCGGCCGACTGCGACAAGATCTATAACGAACGGAACTGCTGCGAGGAAGGCGAACGCTGCAAACATGCACGTCTCTATGTCCGTGAAAACACGATTGATAAGATCTCGTTGAATATTTCGCCATCATTCAAGCCCGATGCCAGTAGCCCGGATGAAGCCGAACAGGCGCGTGCTCTGCGGTTGGCGCAATCCGCCATTCGTTCCTGGCGCAATCGCGATGGCGAAGTGATCGCCCGCGGTCAGGTTACCGATTTGCAGTTTGGCCGCGTCTATATCGAACAAGACGGCCAGACCGAAAAAATTCCGGTCAAGGAGTTGAGCGACGACGATTGGTGTTTCCTGGCCGCGTGGTGGGGAGTGCCGACCGAGTGCTCGCTGGGTGGTGATGAGTACAGCCAACGCGACTGGCTGGCTTCGACGATGACGTGGAAGGCCTCGGGACTGTGCCACAAACCGCTGTACTTCGAGGAAGTGCAACACGAACGGTACGGCCACACGGCCGGGCCCTTCCTCCAGCCGGTCTTGTCGGGTGCTCACTTCTTCCTGAACATCGCGGCCTTGCCATACAAGATGGGAATCAACCCACCCAACGAATGCCAGTATGCCTTGGGCTACTATCGTCCGGGCAATTGTGCTCCTTGGCTGTTGCCGCCGATCCCCTTGAGTATTCGCGGCGGATTGATGCAAGCCGGTGTGATCACGGGAGGTATCTTCGTGATCCCCTAATCGAAACGAGTACGGATCGAGCGAAGTTTTTTGGGAGCGATTGGCGAGCGAGCGGCGAGGTTGCAAAACCTCGCCGCTTCGGCTTTTGTCTATACAACCCACGTCGCTCTTGGCACCGTGGCCGCGTCGCAAGCTGCTCGAGCCAAGCCAAGGGGACCAGAGAACCTGACATGAGGCTTTCAAAGCAGGAAAACGCCGTGATTTTCCATTCTGGAAGGCGTCCCTTGGTGTCCGATTTTAAGCGGTAACATGTGAGCCGTCGGCGCTAGCCGCGGGCCCCGGTTATGCCCGCAGGCCTGCGGCTAGCGCCG
>JBGTHH010000978.1:0-3711 GCA_041746275.1 Pirellulaceae bacterium
GCTGGCCAAGCTGCTGCCGGTGATTGGGGACGCTACATTGAAACGTCGTGACGGACGCGAGTTCGCAATGCAGAGATCTCCGGAATCACAGCTCTACGCGTTCATGCAACTGGCCGATTCCGAGGTCGAGAACGACGCGGCGTGGCGGAACCTGGGGTCACTCCCGTGGTATCAGCCGGTCGCTGGAGTCCACGAGCAAGGTCAAGTTCTGGCGCGGCACCCGACCGACGTCTGTCGTGATGGCGAAACCCTTCAACCACTGATCGCGATCCGGCCCTACGGCAAGGGGCAAGTGGTGTATGTGGGCATCAATGAAATGTGGCGTTTGAGGAAACGCTATGGGGAGCGATACTACCAACGATTCTGGTCCCAGATGATTTATCGGCTGGGGATGAGTCACGCCACAGGATCGGACAAGCGGTTTGTGCCACGCTTCGATCGGAGCACGTATCGCGTCGGAACCGTCGCGGTACTCACCGTCGAAGCCTACGATGTGGATTATCAACCGCTCGACACGAAGCGATTTCCGTCCGGCCAATTGAACGCCGAAGTAACCTATCCGGAAGCAGCGGGGCGGGAGAACCAAAAAGTCTCGATTCCACGACAGAGCGCGGGATTGTTTGAGACCACACTTCCGATCGACGTCCCCGGACGTTACACAATGAAGATCTCCGACCCCGTGACGGGAAACGTGCATGAACGCAGCGTCGAAGCAACCGTAGCGTCCGCCGAGCGGCGTCAGATCGCGCGTGACGCGGTGGTGCAGAGGCGGATCGCCGATGGTTCAGGGGGCCGCACTTATGAACTGAATGAAATTGATCGTCTGATCGCCGACATGCACTACCCCCCGACGCTCGTGCGCGAGCAGCGGCAATCCGCCCTCTGGCAAACTCCCCTCTGGTTTCTGCTCGTGATCGGCTTGCTGCTCAGCGAGTGGAGTCTCCGAAAGTTCCTGTTCCTGCGATGAATCCTCTGCAACCATTACGCGAGCGATTGTTACGGCTGCGGTTATTCCGCACGTTGGCTCGCGGCCAAATCGCGTTCGCTCAGGTCTGTCTTGTCGTCGTGATCCTCTTGGTCCTCATGTTCGCCGTCGATTTCAGTTGGCATCTAAGTATCGTCGGTCGTGTGTGGCTGTTGGGACTCGGTGGTTCCTTATTGTTAGTTCAAGTCGTTCGCCAGGTTCTCGCCGCCTGGGGTGAACGCGAGACGCTCGTCGATTTGGCACTCGTGCTCGAACGTCGCCATCGAGTGGATTCGGACTTGGTGGCGGCACTGCAATTCAACGCGCCGGCGAATGCAAGATGGGGCTCGCCGCAACTCGCCAACGCCGTCGTGCAACGCGCCGCGGACTTGGCGACTCAACTGGACTATCGCGCCGCCTTGCCTATGCAGGTCGTGCGACGACATCGCCGACGAGCGTTGACGGCAATCGCGCTGCTGGCCGCGACAAGTTGGTTATGGCCAGAACACGCTCGGGCCTTTACCCAGCGGTTGCTGTTAAGGGACGTACCGTATCCCACCCGGACACAGATTGAAGACGTGTTGATTAACGGTCAGTCCTACGCGAACCGCGGCATCGAAGCGGACGCATTAACATTTCAGGTGCGTTGTTCGGGTGACATCCCTGACCGAGGCACCATCGTTGTGCGAGGTGTGACGACGGGTGCTTCCACGCAGCTCGAATTGAAACCCTCGGACGACGTTGTCCCAGTGGACCTAGCGAGCGGGGTGTTTGTGACGGAGATTCCACAATTGGATGAAGCGGTGGAATACTCGATTCGACTAGGCGACGCGCGCACCGTCGCTCGTCGCATTGAAGTGATACCTCGACCGCGCGTGGAACTAAAGGTGACCGTCACGCCGCCAGCCTATACCCAGCTTGGTGCCACACAGCATCGCGAGCACTTCCTGCATATTGTGGAAGGGTCGGCCGTACAATTCGACCTGCAATCTGTCAACGACAAGCGACTGATGCGAGCGGAGCTCGTGCTGACTCCACTTGATACGCCAGGGCACACGCCTGACTTCGCGCCGACCTCGGCAGGAACTTCGCTGCCCTTCGTCCAGCAAGACGCAGCGGGCCGCCAGTGGCGTCTGCCTGGCGCGGCTGTTCCGCTCGCTCGCGTGACCCGCGGCTTTCAGTATCGTATCGAACTCACGGACGAAGACGGGCTGTCGACCTACTTTCCGATCGTGGGGGCCATGCGACTGCGTCCCGATCAGATTCCGATGGCTCGAATTCAGACAACACATCAATTGGTGGTCCCCTCGGCGGTTCCCGTGATCCACTATGATGTCGATGACGATTTTAGCATCGGGAAAGTGGTCCTGCATGTTCACTCGCAACGACACGCGGGGGCGACCGGCGATCAAGGTGAGTCGCTAAGCGTACCCGTCGTGCTTGAAGGAACTCCCCTCGACACCACTCGCTTGCCGCATCAAGGCGAGATTCAGCTCGATCTAAGCCGTCTGACTTTGGAACCGGGCGATCTCGTGGAAGTGTCACTGGAAGTCACGGATCATCGCGGCGATTGGCCGGGAGCGTCGTTTCGGACGGACTCGCTCGCGTTGAGCATTGCGGATGAACGAGCAGCCGTCGCGGCGATTTTGCAGCAGGACGAAGAGGCCGAACGGCTGCTGTCAGAGGCCATTCGGTTGGAACTGGGCGGAAGGAGCGAGCCATGACGAATTCGCGTCGGCTGATCCTGATGTTGGTCGTGTTCCCGTGGCTGGGGAGCCACATGGCCGCGGAAGAAGTCGATGATGTTCGCGAGCGACGCCAGGCGCATGAACAAGCCATCGTCGCCGCCGAGCAACTCGTCTCCTCGATCCTCGATCGCCAATTGCGGCAATTGGAGGAAAATGGTCTCACAGGCCACGCGATCTATACCGAGCTTCAGACCGCTCGAGGTCAACTTCAGCGCTTGGTCACGACCGAGATGCGTGAGTTGACCGATCTGCTCCAGGCGGCTGATGCGACTGCGGACACAGCTCGCGAGGCTTTGCTACGTGACACTCGGATTTTGGCCAGACGCATCGCGGTGAGCTTGTTAGTCGAACGGCAACGACTCCAACAGCGTCTCCAAGTTTCGCGTGCCGCGACGATGTTGAAGGACATGATTGTGCTCCAAGAGCAGGCCCTCGACTTGACCACCGGCTTGGCGTCGCGCCCCGTCCCGGCGCGGCGGCGAATCGCCTTCCAGGCCACTCAGACTCAACTCGATCTGACCGCCTTGTTCGACCAACTCATGCTGGCACTTGAGGAGCCCGCGACCAGCCCGATCGCTGGCCGTCCGGCGCTAATCGAGGTGCGTCAGTTGCTCGTGTCTAACCACATTCGCGAACGACTTCAGTCCACGGCGGAAAAGTTGCAGGCCGACGAATTCGCCAATGCGGTACTTCAGCAGCGCGATGTGCTGTCGACCCTCCAGCAATCCTTGAGCCTGTTCGAGCGCACTCGGGAGCAACAGGAGGCTGCGCGTACGGCGGCTCTGCAATCCATCCAGGAGTTGTCTCAGGACCAGCAAATCCTGCGTGACGAGTCGGAACGCAATGCCTTGACCGACGCGGCGGAACGCCTCGATCTGTCAGGCAAACAACAGACCATCGCCGATCGCCTGGCGGAGCTTCGACAACCCCTGTCCGAAGTGGCTCAAGTCGGCGAGCAGCTACTAGCCGCCGCGGATGCTGCTCGACAAGCCAGCGCGC
>JBGTHH010000979.1:0-3664 GCA_041746275.1 Pirellulaceae bacterium
TGTGATCGTCAAACTGCCCCAAGTCAATTACTTGGACATTAGCGAATGCCGCTTGGCGTCCTCGGACGGAATTAAATTGCTAGGTCAGTTAACCGGATTGAAGTATCTGGGCTTATGGGAAACCAAGTTGGACGATGAAGCCCTCAAGGCGTTGGCCACTTTAACGCACCTGGAAGAACTTGATTTGATGGCGACCCAGATCACGGATGAAGCGGTCCCTGCGTTGCTCAAGTTACAGAAGTTGAGCCGACTGAATGTGGCCGGAACCCAGCTATCCGATGATGGATTTCGGCAATTAGCCGGCTTGGCAAATCTGAAGTGGCTGAACGTCGCTAACACCCGCATCGGCTTCGATGTCGTCGATGAACTTGGTCAAGCAAAGCCTGGACTCCAGATCGTCGAATACGAGAACTAGTGCGTTGTCCCGGTTAAAAGTTGGAGTTCAGCCTTCAGGCTGCCACTTACCGGCTAAAGCCGGAACTCCAACCCGAAGATTTAGTGTTGACAGAGCACTAGACTGCGGAGCTACGATTTTCGCGTTGTCCCGATTTGGCGGAGCAGCGTCACGATGCCCTGCATGTCCTCGCGCAGCGGGGCGACGAATTCGAGTGGTGCGCCAGTTATGGGGTGAGTGATGAGCAGTCGCTGGGCATGAAGGGCGTGTCGATTAAGGAGGACCGTCGCGTCGTCATCCCCCGTGAGTTCGCCGCGTGTGATCTGTGACCGGCCGCCATAGAGTCGATCGCATAGCACCGGGGCTCCGGCGTGAGCCATGTGGACGCGAATCTGATGGGTTCGTCCCGTCTTGGGAGTCACCTTCACCAACGTGAAGCCACGAAAACGCTCCATGACCTCGTAATAGGTTTTGGCGTCACGTGTGGTCGGATGGTCCGCACGAATGGCCATCTTTTCACGGTGATAGGGATGCACACCAATCGGTTGTTCGATCACGTCGCGGTCGCGGTCCAGTGTGCCCAGCACGATCGCCGCATATTCCTTTTCCGTGGTCCGCGCCTCAAACTGAGCTGCCAGGGCCAAGTGCGATTGGTCATTCTTCGCCACCACGATGACGCCACTGGTCTCCCGATCGAGTCGATGGACGATCCCCGGTCGCGTGGGGCCACCAACGCTACTTAGCTGCGCGAAGTGAAAAGAGAGTGCGCTGGTCAGGGTGCCGGACCAGTGTCCCTTGGCTGGATGCACGACCATGTTGGGCGGCTTGTTGATCGCCACCAAATGTTCATCCTCGAACAGGATGTCGAGCGGAATGTCTTCGCCGGGTTGAACCGTCACGGGCAAATCCGGCAAGAAAATCGCGACTCGTTGACCGCTCCGCAAGTGATACGACGCCTTGGTTCGCGCCCCATCGACACGCACCCCGGCGGCGTTGATTACCGCACGGAGCTTGACCCGACTGTAGAGCGGAAACTGAGCCGCGAGGAACTGGTCGAGCCGCGTGTCCGCGTGCTCGTCGCCGACGAGCAATTCAATCGGCTCCCCCGACAATTCCTCAGGCACGTTTTCGGTCACGAGATTAATTGGCGTCCTCGGGCGACTCGGCTGGAGAAGCATCCGGAGTGTTCGGTTCGCTTTCCGTCGGCGGTTTGGCTGGCTCGGGCGCGGCTGCCCCTTCCTCGGTCGCTGGCGGATCAGGTGCGGCAGGTGCAGGTGTGGTAGCCGATGGAGCGACCGGCGGTACGATGGGCAAGCTGAGGTCAGGGCGATCCGAAAGTTCCCCGAGATCACTCGGCAAATTAGGCAAGTCCAAGCCGGGGAGTCCCGGTAAACCGTCCGGTGAACTGGGCAAAGCAGGTGGTCGAGGCTTTTGGTTGGCAAACCAGTTGTACCACTTCTCAGCCGCGGGGTCGGATAAGGCATCGACTCGGCGCTGGGCCTCTTTACCCAACGCGGAACTGGGAGAACTCTGTGCTAGTTGGCCGTAGTATTCCCGGGCCTTTTCCAGATCGGACATCGATTCATAAACTTGGCCTAACCCAAACCACGCCCGCTCCTTGAGCATCTTTTCCTTGGCGTTGGCCACGACCATCAGGTAGCTCTTTTCCGCTGCGGCCAAGTTCTTTTTCGCGTTGTCGCGATTGGTGTAGAGGTCGCCAATGCCCTCCGCCAGCTTGATATCGCCTTCGGCTTGCTTGGCCCAGACGGCGGTTGGCGTACCGGGATGGCTGCTGGCCACAATCTCCAAAGCTTCGGGACTGCGTTCCCCGAAGGCTTGGAAAAACTGTCCCCAACTGGCTTGGCTGCGACTAGCTTGGTCTTGAATCAGGTAGGCTCCCGCAATAACGGCGGCGGTCACCAAGAGAATCACCGCCAAAATGGCTTTGGAGTAACCTTTGACCTGCTCAAGGTGCTGTCCCAACCAATCGGCCAGGACGTTCGTTTGCAGCTCATGGCGTCGTTCTGTCTTCATCTTCCGTGCCGTTCCAAAGCAAGTGGTTTCGATGGGCAACTGGATGGGAGCCATCCTAGCGAAGCCGTGGTACGAACCCCGTTGCATACGGGCTCGCGAACGCAAGTATAGAAATGACCAAGGAATAGCTCAAGGGCGACGTAAGCGACAATTCCCGCGAGTTTCCTGATTTCCGCGGCTATCGTCCCAGCTTGACGATCCGATCGGCCAAATCGTCCGCTTCGGCTTCGTCCTGCAACGTCACCGCTTCGCACTCGGCGAGGCTGCGAAACCAGGTTTCCTGGCGCCGTGCGAACTGGCGTGTCCGAGCTTGCACTAGTTCGATAACTCGATCTAGCGGTGTATCGTGGCGCAGATGGTCGATCACCTCGCGGTAGCCAACTGCTTGAGCCGCCGTCCGCCCTAGGGCTTGATATCGCTGCAACAACATGTTCACCTCGTCCACCAACCCCTGGGCAAACATCCGTTCCACCCGGGCTTCGATCCGCTGGTGGAGCGTTTCCCTGGGCCAGGAGATGACAAACGCCTTGCACTGCTCGTGCGGCACATCGTCAAAGTGAATCTGTTCGTGGCTGAGCGGGCGTCCCGTCTGTTTATAGACTTCCAAGGCGCGAATAATTCGCCGCTTGTCGTGCGGATGCAACTTGGCGGCCGCCAAAGGATCGACGTGTTCCAGTCGCGCGTGCAGGGCCTCGATCCCGACCGTGGCCAATTCGGCTTCGATTTGTTCGCGGAACTGCCAATCGGCGGGTGGACCTGGATAGACGCCGCGGAGCAAAGCCTTGAGATACAGCGGCGTACCTCCCACAAAGAGCACTTCCCGCCCCCGTCCGCGAATCTCGCCGATCACTCGATGAGCATCGCGGACGTAGCGTGAAAGACTGTATTCCTCGTCGGGAGCGACAATGTCCAGCAGATGGTGGGGGACCTGAGCCCGTTGTTCCTCCGTGGGTTTGGCCGTACCGATATTCATGTCGCGGTAGACCGACATGGAGTCGAGCGACACGATCTCTGCTCCTAAACGCTGCGCCAACGCAATTCCCACGCGCGTCTTGCCGCTGGCGGTCGCCCCGGTCAGATACCAGCAGTCGCGTACCGGGCGAAAGGTCTCTGCATCGTTAGGAAAAGTCGCGGCAGCTTCCATCAGTTTCCGTTCCAGGCTCGATAGCCATTGTTTCATCCCCGCCTGCGGTTGGCGATTGTCAGCTTCGGGAGCCGAGCCTACGATCTAGATTC
>JBGTHH010000980.1:0-8178 GCA_041746275.1 Pirellulaceae bacterium
AGGGTCTCAACATACGGCCTAGCGGTTTCGAGTTTGTCCCGATTTGCGGCCAGCGCCTCCAGAGCTGGGGCGTCTTTCTTAAACACGGCAGCGGCATCGACGCCGACTGCGCCCAGTTCGGCGGCAATGGTTGGATCTCGCTTGATCTCCGCTTGGAATGTGCCGCACATCTCGTCTGACACAGCGTCGGCAATTGCCACGTCGAATGCATCGTCGATGACAACCGCCCGCATAATTCCATGCGATCGGAGAACTTCAGCGAGGCCGTCTACTTCTGTAGCTGTGTCGGGCATAATCTACTCCTGCACAGCACCAGAAAGGTCGAAAATGAACGTATTCAAGCGACCATCGGTTCGGTTGGATTTGGTCAACAGCGTGAGTTCGGTGCCCTGATCGCGGGCGTATTCTCTGGCACTGTACAGACCCAGTCCTTTGCCGCGATCCTTTCGCTTCAATGAAAAAAATGGCGCAAAGACGCGATCGGCATTGACTGGATCGATACCAGGACCGTTGTCGGAAAACAACAGCGATGAAGAGGTTCTGTCTAGTCGAACCGTTATCTGTGGTTTGAAGCCTGGATTGTGAGCGAGTTCAGTCTTCAGCCAGTAGACAGAATTCTCGACGAGATTCTCCATGATCTGGTAGAACATGCCCTTCACCATCTTCACAGTGAAGTCACTCTCGTCGTCTAGCGATGTTTTGATCTTGTGGCGCTCGAACTGCTCAGCGCGACCAGCAAGAACTTCGCCAACTACTTCCAGCGGAGCGAAAAGGCTCTTGCGCTGTCGGCCACTGACTGACTGGCGATCGAGGACGCTGACTCGCTTCTGAAGGGAACGTAACTGTGCTTCGGAGGAACGCAGTAGACTCTTCAGGCGGTTATCTTGAGACGCGTTCAGGGCTGTCGCCAAACCTTTTAGCGAATGAACCACTGACCTGTTCAATTCGTGCGCAAGGATCTCCACCATTAATCCCAAGCCAGCCAAGTCCAAAAGGCGGTCTTGCCTACGATCGACCGCACTTTGGGCTTCGCGCACATCCTTGATAATGTCGTTGATTTCTTTCGCTTGCCGAGCGAACCGCCCAGCCAGAGACTTGAGGCCGCTCTCGGGATACTCAGCTGCAAGTTTTCGGAGCCGACTAATGTTTCGCCGTAGTTCGGTCTCCTGATCGACGAACCGGCCTTCGATATCTTCAAGAGTCGGAGCGCGCTGGAGACTGATTTCTTCATCGATTGCGTTGAGAAACGACCGGAATTGCTTCCCAAGAAGGTTCTGCAGCACGGCGACCAGGGCCGTCTTTTCGGGACAATCGGCCAATCCTTCTCTGTTGGTCTGGTCGATGAGTCGAGGATTTCCTCGGCTGGTGATCTCGATCTTCCCAATCAATTGCGCCCGATTGACCTTAAAGCTCCTATAAGAGAGCGCAGTTCGATCCAGGTCCAGCCAATCATCTTCCGGACTGCCGTAGGGCGGTACGCGGAATCCATCGCGGTAGACCATCAATCCGCCGGACCATTGTTTGATGAGATTTCTAACTTGAATGACGTTTCCCAAACCCTCAATCGGGTTCAGAATCTGCCGGTTGAACCAGTAAAACGTCAGTTCAAACGGTCCCAAGTCATCCAGTACGTGCGGCTTGGCACCGTCAGCCGCCTCACTCAAATCGTTCTTTTCCAATCGGAGAGGCTGTTGGCGTTGGTAAAGTCGGTAGTCGATCAGACCCGTTAGCACCGGACCGCCCTTTTCGCGAAGCTTCATCTGCGCTGTCACGACCGCATGCGCGTGCGAGAAAAGAAGCTCGTTCATCCGATCGATCGGAACATGGCGCTCATTGAAGCGCAGATCGACGGTGAAGTCGGTGCTCTCTGCGAAAGGATCTCTGGCGCGCGCCAGATCAGAAACGGCGAGCTGCTTGAGTTTGTCCTCGGTCCATTCGGAACGGAGAGCGGAGATCGTAATTGTTGTACCTGACTTGGCGGCGTCGCTCTTCTTGCTGCCCCTTTGCGGAGCAACTGGAATATCCTCAATCATCTGTTTAAGATCGCGTTCGAAGTCTCGCCAGTCGATGTACAACTCATTCCAATGAGATTCGTTCTTGCGGCTTGTCTTTACATAGAGCGATGATCCAAGCCTCATGACGGACAACCGGCCAATGCCTTTTTCTCCGAGGATTCGGCGGCCCGTGTCTTGTCGCTTTTCAATCAGCCGCGCCGGAGTGCCAACGTGCAGGTAGACTTGCTCCAAATCCTCCAAGCTCATTCCATGCCCTGTGTCGTGAAATGTAATGTAGTTGGCGTTGTCAAGCAGCGTTTCGACATCCTTCGCGTCGAGATTGGACTGGAGCTGCGCAATGAGATCTTCTGCGCCGGGAGCATCTGGGTTGACCTCTTCAACGAGCGACTGAAGTACTTCTGCAACCGAAGGAGTAGAAGTCTTCGACTTCGCGGACGCTTCGAGCAAGTGTCGTGCGCGTTCAATTGCGTCAAAGGGAAGGCGTGAGACAACGTCAACGGCGATGTCCGGCGAGCCAGCATCAACGGCGTTCTTGATCAATTCATAGAACGCAATCCCGTCCGAACTAATCAGCTCACCGCCTAGCTGGAGAATGGTTCGAGCACTAATCCGAAACCGATTATTGGGCATGAGCGTTCGCTCCTGCCGTTCTGACGTCGAACGCATTCTTGATCAATTCATAAAATGCGATCCCGTCGGAGCTGATTAACTCACCCCCGAGTTGCAGAATCGTACGTGCTGTTACCTTGAATGGCATACGAGATCCCTTCAGCGCTCCGAGCCATTCGACAGATGCTTAAGTATCACCTGAGACGCGGCGGCGAAGGCCAGTTTGGGATTCTCCGCAAAGAGGCGCTCCATCTTCTCGCGCAGCGATGTCGCGACCTTGCTGTTGTCGGACAGTTCGACCACGCAGCTTTCTTCCACGCCCGTCGCCTGCAAGATACTCAATCGCATCGAGCGTCGGGTCGAATCATGCCCTTTTGAAAAGGCGAGACTAGCCGTTCGTTGGAAGCGCGAGACGAGATCGGCGAGCGCTTCGAGAAACCTTGGTTCATCGCGATCGTGCCATTTTCTTGGCGGCTTCGCCACGACTAGACTTCCAACCGATTCAAGCCAGGTGTCGCGAGGTAATCGCGAATCGGCCATACGCAGGCAGAAAGCCTTGAGCGTCGGTTCCGTGATATGAACACTTAGGTCGTTCGACCGTTGCTCTAACGCTTGTCGCAACTGGTCATGTTCGGCTGTCTCTCCAAACGAATCGGCGATTGCTGTTTCGACGCGTGAAAGCAACGTGGGATAGGCACTTCGCAGCTCGCCGAGCGCCCGCTTCAATGCTCGCACGTATTTCTTTACATCTTGGGATGCGGAACGCTTTCGCAGAGGCACCTTCGGCAGGCCGCAGGCAACCGGAAGAGTTTCAAAGAGAAGCGTTGCTGGTTCAGTGGCATTAAGCAAAGCGTCCCGTACTGCAAGCGTGGTGTGGCTCAATGCCGTCGTGTTTCGCGTGTAATCCGGCAGCGTCGCCGCGAACTTGCACAGCGGACGCACGACGTCGATCAGATCCGCCGCGCGTGATTCGTCGGTGTCCGCGTCTACCAAGGTAAGTAATTGATTGAAAACCTCCGATCGAACGCCGCTGAGCTTGCAGTATTGCAACTCGAAGGTCTCGGGTGCTTTCGCAAGTCGAGCGAACTCGGCTCCGCCAATGTCTTGAAGAAATCGGCCGTCTTCGTACATCGCGATATGCTGTGCTTCGGCGACGCAGAACACCGCCAGCATCAACGGCAGCAAACCATCTCGTGCTCCGATAGGCTTCTTCCGCAACTCGGCGAATAGGTCGGCCAACGACACGCGCTTACCCTCTTGTTCAACCAGTACTTCCCGCATCCGATCAAACATCGGGATCAAGTTGCACGTATCACGATCGGCTTGGGGAATCGTGATTCTGGCTGAACCGCGACCGACGACGTGCAGGTTGGCATGCTTCAAGGCCGACAAGTACATCGACATTTCCGGGGGCTTCTTGGCCGGGTCCATGCCGAGAAACTCCTCGGTCGCGTTGTCGAGTATCCGCTCGATCAGTCGCATCCGTGCCGCCGCCGCCGCGGAACTTAGCTTCCGACGGTTGAGAAGCTCGTTTCGCAAGATTGGCGACTTGGCGAAAACGCGGTCACAAATCGTGGATACGAAGCGGAACAAGTCACGCGAGCTTTCGAGTGTGTGCGGCTCGCCTTTGTAAAACCAATCCATGCCCTGACCGGAGCGAAAGGATCGGACATCGAGCACTTGATTTGTGCGATGGAGTAACACCGACGTCGCGGCGGCGATCTGGCGAGACACTTCTTCACGAGCGTGTGCATCGCCAGCGAGTTCTTCGACGTTTGTTTGAATCCACTGCCAGCGTCGAACCTCGGCGACTAGGCCCGAGAATCCGTTCAGTGGTTGCGGGACCGCGAGCAGAACTTCGGGGCGTTTCCGCAGGCCAAGACTCTTTACGGACTGTTTGATCTCCGTTCGTTCGGCGGCGTTTTGACAGAGCGGTACGAAGATCACCCCGTCGGCTTCGTTGGCCTCCCACTGATTCACGGTCTCGGCCAGCTCGGTCGCCTTCACGTAAACCAAGTCAAAGTGTCGCAGGTTACCAGTTTTGACATAGTGTCGGCGGGCCACGATGGGCCGATGCAGCAGGTGTTCGGCAACCGCGTCGACGACGCTGGCCTCGCGCCGCACTGCACGTTCAGCCTCGGCATACTTAAGCTCCAAATTTACGCTCGTGTATGGCCACAAGCAAAACCCGCCTGCCGAGCCACGGTAGTACAGAACACGCTTCTTGCTCCGCAGGTTCTCCAGCGCCGTCCCGAATTTTGGATTTGCGGGCAGGCAAGTCTTGTCGAGCGCGGATGCCAGCGCATCTTCCTGAGCAGTCAGTTTTTGATCGTCGAGCATGTTGAGGATGCCGACGGTCTTCAGCATCGCGACTTCCTGTTCGCAGCCAGCCAGCGAGGCGTCAATGACGGACTCGATCTGACTCCAACGACTGCTCAACGATCGCGTGTGCAAGTGGTGGCCGATACTCGATCGGACGAAATCGTAAAGGTGATGAATTCCGAAGAATCCATCGCCGACATCGTGCTGGGCTGCGAAAGTGCGTAGCGCATTCGCATCAGCGGAGTAAAGGAAGCTGAACAACGATCGTTCGTTTTGGCCGAACCGGCTGAAGAATTTGACCAGCACGGGCAAAAGCATTGGCTGAAGCGGATAAATTGACGGTGCTTGATCGATAAGTGCTTGGCGGTTCGCAACCGCCCCGAACCAGCCAAGATCAATCGCAGCGGACATATTTGCGCGGGCGGCGGTCTTCACGCTCCCGGGCAGTTGCCGAAGATCCACACCCAACGCGCTAGATACCAACGAGACAAGTTGCTCAAGTGGTTGATCGAAGAGCAATTCCTCGAATCGTCCGCCGATCTTATCCCATTCCCGTTGATCGTTCGCTTCCATTCGATCGGCGTAAGCGGAGAAACCTTGATGCAAAATCCCCAGCACAACCAACGGAGTCGAACCGCTGCGTGATGCTGCTTCTGCCAGCGTTTGGAGGAACGTGATATCTTGTTCGTCAGGGTGCTGGGTGGCGAATTCCAGTGACTTGCCCAGCTCGTCCAGGATCAGCAAGACACCGTGGCCGCGATGCGTCTCGCTGGCGACTCGGGCCGTGGCTTCCAGTAACTCGATGGCGTACCGATCACGATCCGTGGGTGTTGCTTCGCGCAAGATACTTTTCGCGTTCCGTAGTTCGGCAGGTCGCACTGCCGACGTACCATCGGCCGATTTCGATTGGCTAAATGTGGCCGACACCGCTCGAATGATTGCCGTCGAGATTGGTTCCCTGGTGCCCGTGACGAGCACCGGCATGGCGTTCGCTTGCGGCAACGCCTTGGAAAGCGCAGCAAGGGGTAGCGATAGCTTGCCAGGCTTTCGATCGCAGAGCCGGGCTAGCGCCAACGCAAAGCAAGACTTTCCAGTTCCGTAGTCACCAGTGATGCGCCAGGCGCGCTCGGTGGAGCCATCTCCGAATGCGGAGGAAAACCTCCGACAGAGCTGATTGACTTTTTCGGTGACGACATACTGGTCGAGTGCCGTTGAATCAGCAAAGTCTCGCTCCAGATGGACGGAACGTGAATATCGTTGGCTCGGCTTGAGCAGGTCTGCGATGCGGCAGGTCTTAAACATGAGCCACCTCAGTATCGTAGGCGAGCGACAGCAAGTCCTCGAACTCGTCGTTGGGATCGTTGCGTTGCAGTTGCTCGAACATCGCCGATTCCTTGTAGGTGTAGATGCCGTCGCTGAGATCGTGGATCTTCGATAGCCGAGTACGGATATCGTCTTCCGGAAGTTTGAACACCTGTCCCGGGCTTCCCGCTCCCGTCGTCAGGTCACTTAGCGAAAGCGTCGCCTCGTCGCGTCGACAACGTCGCCAGTAATCTTCGATCGCAAACAAAAACACGCCCATCGACAGGTCGGGTTTCGGCTCGCGTCAAAAGGCGTAAGCCGTTTCAGTTTTTCCTTTTTCACGAACGCGCTGTCCGATCCGCTCGATCAATTCAAGTTCCACGAGCGGACAATCAAGGTTGTCCTCGATAACTTCGTTCTTCTGTCCGCGAGTCGGGACATAGGTGTGCAACAGAGCCTAAGAATGTTGAGCCAAAGTCTCCGTCACGAATGGGCGAGCGCTTCGTCGCGATCCTCTCATTGCGCGACAGTCAACTGGGAGGAAAGTCTAATTCGCGACGAGCGTGAGATGCGTCAGGCCGCGAGCGGCGGATCTCGAAAGACTTGTGTTCGGTGCCACAGAATATATTCCGGATGAATACGAGCTTCTGAATCGATTGGTGCGGCGAATGGAAGGCCGGCAAACCGTGTGATCCAGTCGTGAACTTGTGGGCCACCAGATACATGTTGCGACACCAAGACGTTCTGTTCGTCAGAGATTCCGATCGCACCTCGATCCAGCAACTTGTGATGCAGCGTGCATAGAAGCATGCCATTGCTCCCTTCATCAGGTCCCCCGTGCGAATGCCACATGATGTGCGCTCCCTCAAGTGCAAGGTCTGCAACTCCAAGTCGACCATCATATGCACAAATCGCACACTTGCGCCCGTATAAACGCAAGACGTCCTCGCGAAACGTAGCAGAACGTATCCTCCGCGGTCCGACCCACGTAAAGCGATCAAGTCCGATCGCGTCCACGATCGCGTCGTGCATTGAAGATGGGAAATGCGATTCCAAAAGCTGAATGACCGTTTCGTTCAACTCCTTGGGGTGCGATTGCAGGTACGTGTAGGCTTCCGAGGTGAATCCACCGTGAGCATTCACCGACTTAAGCACTGCGGGTGGTATATCGTCTTGTCGAACGCGGTTCGCGTTTTGCTCAATGGCGGATTGGCGTTCGGGAATTTCCCAAAAGTCGCCATCGTTTTGCAAACGCCAAAACGGGTAGAAGGCACGAACATTCGTACGAGGCGGGCCAAAGTCAAGTAGAAGGGATTTCAACTGTGACTCAAGTTCTGCATACGGAATTAGTCTGGGATCACCGCGTTGTATCCGCGCCAATGCAAGCAACAAAAGTAGCGGCTTGTGTGGAGCACGCACATCGCCGCGCTTCCACGTCCCCACGCTTAGAATATCGCCTAAGATGTCCGCTGCCATTCAACGCTTGCTCCAACGCTTAGCTGAATACGCCCAAATCGCCGCTGGCGTTCGCGAGGCGCACCCTCATGGACTTGCTATTGGCCTTGTTGACTACTGTCAACAAAGAACTGGAGACGCTGTCAGACCACGTTGAATCTGAAAGTACGCCAACGTGCTACTCTGGGTTCGATTGTGAGATCTCTTTGTCCGACGATTGCGTTTCCGCACCCTCTGCGGCGGGTTCTTCCCGTTCAATGTCCTCGCATAGGACCTGTTCCGTTGAGTGCCTATACGCGACGCCTCTTGTGCTGTGTACCTCGCAAACACCGCGATGCGGCCTGCCAACCGCCTTAATTGGTGATCCGTCCGCGAGTGACGCAGTGAACTCCGCATTGTTTTTCCATGCGTTCCAAACTTCGCAGACCATTCTCATTCTCACAATTCACCTTCCTTTACTCCAGAAATCGGACTT
>JBGTHH010000981.1:0-11841 GCA_041746275.1 Pirellulaceae bacterium
CTTGGGAGTTGGCAGCGTCGTACGCGAGAAGATTTCCATCGGAGCGAATACAATCATCGGAGCCGGTGCCGCAGTGGTGAGCGATATGCCAGCGGACGTTGTGGCCTTCGGCGTTCCCGCTCGTATCCAGAGAGCTCGCCAACAGGCTGCTAACCCGTGAAACAACGCGTTGATGACTTGGCGCTCTTCGGTGGTTCACCAAGCTTCGGCGACACCCTGCATGTCGGCTGCCCGAACGTTCCGGACCGCGATCGACTCGTCGGACGTCTGAATGATTTGCTCGATCGGCGGTGGTTTACCAACGACGGACCTTTCGTGCGCGAATTCGAACAGCGACTAAGTGAACAGCTCGACGTTCCCCATTGTGTGGCGGTCTCCAATGGCACGACGGCACTGGAACTGACTTATCGCGCTCTCGATTTGTCCGGTGAAGTGATTGTGTCGGCGTTCACGTTTGTCGCGACGGTGCATGCCTTGCAATGGCACCGGATCAAACCCGTCTTCTGCGACATTGACCCACAGACACACAACCTGGACCCGGACTGTGTGCGGCAAGCCATCACGCCGCGAACGACCGGCATCGTGGGAGTGCATCTCTGGGGTAATGCCTGTGATATCGACGAGATCACGAGGATTGGGCAGGAGCACAATCTGCGGATTGTCTTTGACGCCGCGCACGCCTTCGGTTGTACCTTTAACGGTATCCCCATCGGTTCGTTTGGCGATGCGGAGGTTTTTAGTTTCCACGCCACGAAGTTCGTCAATTGCTTCGAAGGCGGGGCCATCGCCACGAAGTCCGCGGCCCTGGCGGAGAAGTTGCGACACCTGCGAAATTTTGGCTTCTCCGGCTACGACCAAGTAAGTGGTCTCGGGACGAACGGCAAGATGAACGAAATGTCGGCGGCGATGGGGCTGAGTTGCCTGGACGCGATGGGAGGATTCCTCGAGGCTAACGTGCGGAATCGGCAAGCCTACCAGTCTCGATTCTCGACCCTCGCCGGGTTGAGTCTCATGCCTGTCGCGGAGCACGAGCGTCTCAATCACCAGTACGTCGTGGCCGAGATCGACTCGGACATCTGCGGCTTGACGCGCGACGAGCTATTGGGCGTCTTGTGGGCCGAAAACGTACGCTGTCGCAGGTACTTCTATCCGGGCTGCCATCGCATGCCTCCGTATTTGTCAGCCACCCCGGAGCCCTTGGTGTTTCCGCAAACCGAACGCGTGGCGGAGCGGATTATGCAGTTTCCAACCGGCACGGCGATCACGCCCGACCACGTCGAATGCATCGGCGATCTCGTGGAGTTTTGTTTTCAACATGGCGAGGAAATCCGAGCTCGCCTGCGGTCCATCGCGTAAGTCTTGAGTCACTCCCATGGATCATGACGAAGCCGCGAGTCCCCGCCCTCAACGATCTCTTCCTCGGCGACTCCTGAACCGCTTGGAAGTGGACCGCGCCGTTTTCTATGCGATCGTCTCGCGTGGTTGGCAATTCATCGCGGGTCCCATCACGGCGATCATGATCATGCACTTTTTTTCCAAAGAGGTGCAGGGTTACTACTACATGTTCTGGAGCATGGTCGGGCTGCAGATGTTCTTTGAGCTAGGCTTCACCCAGG
Source organism: Pirellulaceae bacterium (assembly GCA_041746275.1). GTDB lineage: Bacteria > Planctomycetota > Planctomycetia > Pirellulales > Pirellulaceae. The sequence continues at coordinate 1,617 of JBGTHH010000981.1, forward strand.
CCATCATCAACATTGCCAGCCACGAATGGGACAAGCTGACACTTCATCCTGATCGCTCGATCGGCGGTGACACGGTGGCCTTGTCGCGACTCACCGCCTTATTCCGCTCGGCCATGTTCTGCTATGTCGGCATGGCGTGTGTGCTGTGGCTCGTCGTCACCTGCGCGGGATGGATTTTCTTCTCCGCGGATGAAGACAGTGACTTCGTCGACTGGCGGGCACCTTGGTTGACCATGTCCGCGTTAACCGCGGTGGCCTTTGGGCTGACTCCCATGCTGACGATCTTGGAGGGATGCAATCAGGTCAAGAGCGTCTACAAACTGCAACTCACCCGCGCGGTGCTAGGCAACTGTGCCGTTTGGATTTGTCTTCCGCTGGGCGGAGCACTCTGGACGCCCGTCATCGCGACGGTGGTCCGACTCGTCTGTGAAGGCTACGTCCTGTTCGTCCAATACGGCCAGTTTTTTAGGACTTTCCGCCACAAGCCAGTGGGGAATCCGTTGAACTGGTGGACGGAGGTGTGGCCCTTTCAATGGCGGCTCGCCACGAAGGGACTCTTCGGCTACTTCAATGCCTTGCTGATGCAGCCCGTGGTCTTTTACTACTTTGGCTCGGTTGCGGCTGGCCAGCTCGGCATGACTTGGCAAGTGCTAAGCTCACTTCAGGCGGCGTGCGCGTCATGGTTGCAAACCCGCGTGGCGAGGTTGGGGATGCTGGTGGCGCGCCGGGATTTTGGCGAGCTTGATCGAGTCTTCTTTCGCGTCACCGGAATTGCTCTCGTGGTCATGTGTTTGGCAAGTGTTGGATTCTGGATGTTGGATGCCGTGCTATATGCGATCGATTCGCCATTCGCCGCGCGACTGCTGGGCCCGCTGCCCACAGGTGTTTTGGCACTTGGATTACTCGCGTCCCTTGTCACGTATTCCCAGTGGACCTACATTCATGCGCATCAACGTTCGCCGTATCTCCTGCTGACGATCTCGGCAGCCACGCTGAGCGGTTTGTTGATTTGGTGGTGGGGAGCGTGGTACGGAGCACTCGGAGTGGTTTCCGCCTACTTCGCGGTCAATGCCCTGCTCGGTCTCCCCGTCTGGACGATCATTTGGCTCCGTTGTCGCAAGGAGTGGCATTCGGCATGAATCGTTTCATGGCTGACATCCTGAAACTGCCTGGAGTTCGAACTCTGGCGGCATGGGCACCGGTTCGCATGGTGTTGCGACCTCCCTGGAGATTGCTCCAGCGTCTGTCGCGGGAACGCCGAGCCGCCTACGCGAGACGATGTCTGACGGGGCGAGCGCTCCCGTACAAAGTCAACGCCGGCAGCGGCACCACGCCGGTCGCAGGGTGGGTCAACATCGATCTTGACCCGCAGGCACCGGGTGTCGATGTCTGTTGGGATCTTGCGCAGAGCATTCCCGTCCCGGATGCCAGTTGCGAAGTCATCTACTCGGAGCACATGCTCGAGCACCTGACCGTCGAGCAGGGCTTGCAGTTCTTACGCGAATGTCATCGAGCGCTGCAAGTTGGCGGAGTGGTTCGGATCGCCATGCCGTCGCTCGACGACTTCATCGACAAGTGTGCCACCGGTCGCTGGCGGGAACAACTCTGGCTCCAGGAGCCGCAGCTTCAATTCATCGAATCGCGCGCCGAGATGGCGAATATCCTGTTTCGATGGTGGGGGCACCAATGGATTTATGATCGTGAGGAATTGCATCGCCGCTTTCGCGAAGCCGGTTTCACGGTCATGCGGGATGTAGCCTGGGGGCACAGCGAGGTCGCCGATCTTTGCCATCGCGAGACGCGCCAGCACTCGCTGCTGATCGCCGAGGCCGTCAGGACAGAGGCGGGGCAATGACTCCGACCGTGAGCGTCGCGTTAATTACCTATAACCATGGCGACTATATTCGTCGCGCCGTGGAGGGCGTCTTGGCACAAGAGACGCCGTTTCCGGTGGAGTTGATTGTGGGGGATGATTGTTCGACCGATGCCACGCCGAAGATACTCGCTCAATTAATGGACGAGTACCCAGGGCGCATTTCCTTGCGGTCACGAGAACGCAACCTGGGCATGCAGCACAACGTGATCGATGTGCTCGCTCACTGTCGCGGTCAATACATGGCGTTGTTGGACGGAGACGACTATTGGACGGACAATGCGAAACTGGCCAAGCAAGTCAGCTTTCTCGAACGCCATCGCGATTGTGCCATGTGCCACCACAATGTATTGAAGCTCTATCAAGACGAAGGCGGACGCACCGAAGTGTTTCATCGTCGTTGTCCGCGCAAGACCAAGCTCGCGAGCTTGATGCGTGGCAACTTTATCGCGACCTGCTCGACCTTGTATCGTTGGGGTCTGGTCGAGTTGCCCGATTGGTTTTCGCGCGTTCCCAGTCCCGATTGGTGCCTGAACGTCCTGCACGGTCTCCACGGCAAGATTGGATACATAACTGACATCAGCGCCGTCTATCGCATTCATTCGGGAGGGATCTGGAGCACGCAGTCGCGGCGCAAGGACTTGGCGCGTCGCCTGGAGGCCGCGGGATTGTTAGCCACCGTCGTGCCTCCTCGCGAGCGGAGTATACTCCAGCGGACGATGTGGCGATGGCATGATGACTATGTCGAACAACTGCTCATCGAAGGTGACGATCAAGCGGCCCACGACTATGCCGTGCGGGAATGCGAGGACATGCGCGGCTATGCTCGGTTGAATCACTTCTATCAGGCATTAGCCCACGAAGCGGCGGGGCATCGCTGGGATGCCACGGCCGATCTCGTGCGGGCGGCTACTTCAGGCGTTGGTCGGACCCGAATCGGCATCGGCGATATCTTGCTGGCATTGGCGCGCATCCGCCTGCGTCCGGTCTATGTTCTGGCGCGCGGTATGACTCGAATCCTGCGCAAATCACAAGACACTCGCGAAGAGCCGTTTTCCCGATGACCAAATCTCTGGTACACATCTGTATTGTCGCACCCAACGCGTATCCCGCTGTGAATCCCCAGGCCGGTCAATCGATAGGAGGCATCGAGACACGCGCCTGGAAACTGGCCACAGGCTTGGCGGAATTGCCGGATCTCCAAGTCAGTATGATCGTGCGGCACAATCGTCCGATTCGCCTCACGAGCGTCCAGGGAGTCACGCTCGCGCCGATCGTCGATCGATTTCGAGACGTTCGGAAAGTCGTCTCGCAGGATGTCAGCGTCACCTCGCATTTCCCTTGGCTGCGAATGCGTCGCTGGCGGTGGCGGCTTCTCTGGGAGTTGCCGCTACTGGCAGTGACGCGACCTTGCCGAGATCGTCAAGAACTTCGTGAACAGGTTGCAGCTAAGATTCAATCGTTACGGCCCGATGTGTGCGTGACACTTGGCAACGGGGCCGTTTCCGCCGCCGTCGTCCGCACCGCAGCGAACATCGGTCGGCCCTCCATCTTATTGCTCGCATCCAACACCGACCTCGACCCGCAAATCTTTCAGGATGACCACTACGTCACCGCGTATGGTGAATCCGCCCTCGATTGCCGCTATGCCGTGCAGAATGCGTCGGTGATTCTCTGCCAGACCGAGTGGCAGCGCGAGCGACTCCAAGAGCGAACGGGTCGAACGGGAGTGATCCTGCGAACACCGATTCCCCTGGCACCATGGGCGTGCGCGGTTGAGCGGCAGGTGGCACGCGAGTACGTGTTGTGGATCGGTCGTTTCGACACAGCCCACAAGCGGCCGCAGCTCTGTCTCGAAGTAGCGAAACGTTGTCCGAACATGTCATTTCTCTTGGTGATCAATCGGGGTGACAGGGACGTGGAGGCGGAGATTCGTCGACAGTCGCCTCCCAACGTGCGACTTGTCGACTACGTCCCCGCTCACGAAATGCCCGATCTGTTTCGCGGGTCGCGAGTCTTTTTGAGTACGGGCTCGGCGGAGGTGGAAGGTTTTCCGAATGTGTTGTTGGAAGCGGCGGCTTCCGGAACGCCCATCGTAACGTTCAATGATTTCGGCGAATTCGTCGCTTCGTCTGGCTCTGGAAAGTGTGCGCACGACGATATCGAGGCCGCGGCGAACGACTTGCGTACGCTCTGGTCGGATGAGAACGCCTGGAGACAGTGCTCGGAGGCCGGCCGAACGTGGGTTGCCAAGCATCATTCCCAGGAACGTGTTGCAAATGCGTTTCGGGCCATCGTCCATGACTTGCTGCTTAATGAACCCTCGACTTCGACGTGATCACGCAAGCCGCTTCGTTGGGGAGTTGCCCACTTTCTGAAAGACGAATTCGTTGCAACCCAGACCGCTGCAGGTTGACAGGCGAACCAATTCAAAACCACGGTCGCGCACGAAGTGGAAGATCTCCTCGGGTTTCGCGACTTCGAACGGCCAACCTCCAATCCAGTCGACCAAATCGTACCACGGATGCATGCCGCGCGCCCGCCGCTGCGTTCGATCTCGAATCCACACCAGCATCGGAACCAGTGGATTCCTGAAAGTCACCACGCGCAGCAAGGTGGCGGCCAAGACCGACAGCAGTCGCAGGCACCACTGGCCAACGCCAATCGCGATCACCAAGCCCGTGTTGAAGGGCCAAGGCAGACGACAATACAGCCGTTTAACGTAGCTCCACCTTTCACTAGCGCGACCCTGATCGTTGTAGATCGAGATGCACACCATCCCTCCCTCGACAACCCGCGGCAGGAGTTGCTCGATCGCGTTCCACATGGCACCCGTGTGATGCAGGACTCCCCACGAATACACGATGTCGAACTGGCCCAGGGAAGCGAGAAAATCACGATCCAAGACCGACCCTGGCTGAATGCTCCAGCCCTCGTCACCCGGTGCATAACGTCGCTTCAGTTCCTCCGCACAAGCGACGGACTCGGGATCGTAGTCAAACGAAACCACATTCGCGCCCTGCCGGCGCGCCGCGAGACTGAACAGTCCACTCCCGCTGCCCGCATCCAGAAATCGCTTTCCTCGTAATCCATCGGCTCCGAATAACTGACACATCGAATCTTCCGCGTCGTTGATCCGCTGCTCATCAAGCTGGCCGAGAAAGGCACGCCAATTTTTCCCAAACGCAAATCGTCGTTCGTCCTCAATCGGAGGCGTTTCCACAAGCACTACCCTTTCGTGGCCTGAATCGAGTCCATTCGTGCGTTGGCTTGCAGCAGTCTGTTGGTCGCAGCATGCTACTGCTAGAATTCCGCACCGTGTTGAGCTAGGTTGCTCTTACCCTGTTGATCTAAGTTTCACACACCCTACCTCAATCATGCGGGGCAGTGAATCCCCTGGGCATGATGGTTTGTTCAGCGAGATAGCGGCGTGTCGCGAATCAAAATGTTGTTTGTTATGGGTTCGCTGGGAGGCGGCGGCAGCGAGCGGCAATTGCTCGAAATCCTGCGGAACCTCGATCGCACGCGATTCGAGCCGAGCCTGTACCTGATCTATCGTCATGGCGAGTTGCTCCAGGACCTTCCCAGCGATGTTCCGGTCTTGTCGTACTGGGACGATCGACCTTTCCCCAGGCTGAACTTCCCCGGTCGGATTCTGCTGTCACAAGCGCGCGAACTGTCGCGGATCATCCGGCAGCAGCGGATTGATCTAGTGTACGATCGGAGCTCACACATGACGTTGACGACCTCGTTGGCGACTTGCCAAGTGAAGGTACCCCGCATCTCCGTCATCGTCGTGGATCCTCAGTTAGATCTAGTGTCGAGTCACTCGCGGTATGCCTGGCTAAAACGCAGTCTGCTTCGCCGAGCTTACCATAGCGCCGCGCGGACGGTCGCGGTGTCGGAGGGAGTTCGGGAGTCGGCCATGAGAGTGTATGACCTCTCTGCGGAAAAAGTGATGACATGCTACAACGTCTTCGATGTCGACGCGTTGCGAGCTCGATGCGAGGCATCGGTGGCTGGGTTTGACGAAGGCCGATTCCATGTGGTCTCGGTGGGTCGGCTGCAACACCAGAAGGGTCAATTGTATTTACTGCAAGCCATTGAATTGCTCGTGCGTCAGAACCGGATCGGCCCGATGCGGTTGTGGCTGGTGGGCGATGGTCCTGACAGGCCGTGTTTGCAAGAATTTGTTCGACAACGGGCGTTAACCGAGATCGTCACGTTTGTCGGCTTTCAATCCAATCCTCTGCCGTACGTGCGACAGGCCGATCTGTTTTGCTTGCCGTCGTTGTTCGAGGGGATGCCCAACGCGCTGGTCGAGGCGATGATTTGCCAAACGCCCGTGGTCAGTTCGGATTGCCCGAGTGGACCGCGCGAGATTCTCGCGGCCGGTCAGTGGGGCGACCTGGTTCCGCCCGCCGATGCCGTCGCGTTGGCGGCAGCCATTCAACACGCCTACGAACAACAAGCGGCAAGTTGTCAGCGGGCTGCGGCGGCGTATCACAGCGTGGTCGAACGATTCTCGCTCGCGTCGGGAATGGCGCGTTGGGAAGCGTTGTTTGAAGAGGTTGTTGCCAGCCGCGCGAAATGAATACTCCGCTCTCGTTACTCCGATTTGCATCGATAGTTTGATGGCCAGACGAATCACACTCATCATTCATTCACTGAACGGAGGTGGTGCCGAACACTCGGCGGCGCTGGTGGCCAACGCCTGGGCCGCGGCGGGCGACGAAGTTACTCTCATCACATTGGACTCGGTGGATCACGATCTCTATCCGCTTGCTCCTTCCGTGTGGCGAGTCGGCTTGCACGCGATGAGTCATTCGCGCGGTCTAACACAGGCACTGTGGAGCAACGTCCGTCGGCTATGGGCTCTGCGGGCGGCGATCCGGGCCTCCCAGGCAGAGCACATCGTTAGCTTCACGGAAAAGATGAATGTCTTAAGCATCTTGGCGGCTCCGGGAAACTCCGTCATCGCGTGTGAACGAACCGATCCGCGGCGGCACGCGATTGGACGTGTCTGGTCGATTTTGAGGCGGGTCACTTATCGGCGAGCCCGTGCGATTGTCGTGCAAACGCGTGGGGTGGGTGATTTCGTACAGCGTCTGGTTCCGCACGTGCCTATCCATGTGATTCCGAATGCGGTACATGCCAACGACCAAGAGTTGCCTCGTCAGCAAGTCATTGTCGGTTTGGGGCGGTTGGCACACGAAAAGGGATTCGATCTGCTGATCGAAGCGTTTGCAATCCTGGCCGATCGACATCCCAACTGGTACGTGGTGATTTATGGCGAAGGACCGGAACGGGCCGCTCTGCAATTGCGGATCGAACGGCACGGACTGGGCGATCGCATCACGTTGCCAGGTTGGACGGATGAGCCACAACAAGTCTTGGCAAGCGCCCAGATCTTTGTGCTTCCCTCGCGCTACGAAGGCTTTCCCAATGGCTTGCTCGAGGCCATGGCGGCCGGCTTGGCCGTGGTCAGTTTTGATTGCGACAGTGGTCCTCGCGAAATCATTCGTCACAATCAAGATGGATGGTTGGTTCCGCCAGAATCGGTCGATGAACTTGCAGAGGCACTCGGCCGGCTGCTGAGTGATGAAGAACTGCGGCGGCGGTTGGCGGAAGGTGCTCGCTCGGTGATGGAGCGTTTCAGTGTCGAGCGGCATTTGGCGGGCTGGGAACGAGTTTTTGCACTGCCTCAGCGGGGCACGCGGAAAGTTCAAGAATCGTAATGTGTGGAATTGCTGGCTTTTGGGATGAGCAAACGCGTTGGTCCGCGGACGACATGCGGGCGATCGTCTCACGGATGGCCAACGCCCTGCGCCATCGCGGACCTGACGACGCGGGGCAGTGGGTCGAACCGTCCGTGGGAATCGCCTTGGGACATCAGCGGCTTGCGATTGTGGATCTGTCGGCCAGCGGCCATCAACCCATGGCGTCGGCAAATCAACAATCGTGGATCGTCTTCAATGGCGAGATCTACAACCATCAGGAGTTGCGTGCCGACTTGCAGGCGATGGGACAGTCGTTTTGCGGCCGGTCGGATACCGAAGTGCTCCTATCGGCTCTCGAGGCTTGGGGAGTCGAGGAAACGCTCGGCCGTTGTGTTGGTATGTTCGCCTTTGCTTGGTGGGATGCCACAGAGCAACGGCTGACCCTGGTGCGCGATCGGTTAGGAATCAAACCGCTGTACTACGGTTGGAGCGGTGGTGCGTTCCTGTTCGCCTCGGAGTTAAAAGCCCTTCGAGCGTTTCCCGATTTCGCCGCCGAGATTAATCGCGATGCACTCGCCTTGCTGCTACAGCACTGCTACATCCCGACACCGCTGAGCATCTATCAGGGCATCTACAAACTACCGCCAGGTTGCTTGCTGACGATCCGTAGCGGCACGCAGCCGGGGCAAGCGACACCGCGAAGCTGGTGGTCGTTGCGCGACGTCGTGGCTCAAGGGCAGCAGCGACCGTTCGCGGGGTCGCTCGACGAGGCTCACGACGAACTGCAACGCCGATTGGAAGAATCCGTGCGGCTGCGCATGTTGGCGGATGTGCCCGTGGGTGCCTTCCTGTCGGGAGGCATCGATTCTTCGCTGGTCGTGGGAGCCATGCAAGCGGCCAGCTCACGCCCTGTGCGGACGTTTTCCATTGGGTTTGACGAGCCGGAGTTCAACGAAGCGCCCTACGCGCGGCGAGTGGCCGAGCATCTGGGTACGGAGCATTGCGAACAGTATGTCTCGGCCGAGGATGCCTTGAACGTCATTCCGCTGTTACCCACGATGTTCGACGAGCCCTTTGCCGACTCGTCCCAAATACCGACCTACCTGTTGTCCAAGATGACGCGCGAGCATGTCACGGTCAGCCTGTCGGGCGACGGGGGAGATGAGTTGTTCGGTGGCTACCCGCGTTACCCGCACATGGCTCGCATCTGGAAGCAGATCGGCTGGCTGCCGCGACCGTTGCGCCAATGGACTGCCGCGATACTGAAGCTGGCGGTACCATCGCGCGGGCAGTTCCGACGCCGTACGCTGTGTGTGGAAGACGCGCAACAACTCTACACGTTGTTGAATACGCATTGGAAAGATACGCCCGAGTTGGTGATCGGTTGCTCCGCGACACCGACGCTCTTCGACGATCGAACAGCCTGGGGCTCGCGACCAGATTTCTTCGAACAGATGATGCATCTGGACTGCGCGACGTATCTGCCCGACGACATCCTGACCAAGGTGGATCGCGCCAGTATGGCGGTTTCGTTGGAAGCGCGCGTGCCGCTGTTGGATCATCGAATCGTCGAGTTAGCTTGGTCTCTGCCGCTGGCGTGGAAGGTCCACAACGGGATCGGCAAGCTGCCGCTACGAACGTTGCTGGCCCGTTACGTTCCGCCAGAGTTAACGGAACGCCCCAAGGTGGGCTTCGGCATTCCACTGGGGCCGTGGCTGCGCGGTGAGCTGCGGGATTGGGCGGAAGCGTTGCTGGACGAACAGCGATTGAAACGCGAGGGCTATTTTCACCCGCGATGGATTCGCGATAAGTGGAACGCCCATTTGGCTGGCGAGGACTGGCATTACCACCTGTGGGATGTCCTTATCTTTCAAGCCTGGCTCGCCGACCAGGCTTCCTAATGGGACAGCGCCACTTTGATGCTTTGAGGATTGACTTACCAAGTCCGCGACGTCGGCTGCTACCACAACGTGTAAATGAACGGTGCCGCCGCAGTCCCGCTGAGCATCACGAGCAGCCCCAATAACAGCAACACCAGAATGATCGGCGTCAGCCACCATTTCTTGTTGTGGATCAGAAAGTCCCAGAACTCGGCGACAAGTCCGGGCTCCGGCTCGTCGGCCAGCGAGCGAAACTCGTTCGTCTCGGGATCGGGTGATGTGGGTTCGTTATCCATGGCCTAAAACTGTCGGAAGTAGCGTGGCGGATCATCATGGCGCGGTCTGGCGAGCCAGTAGCTCTTGGCCGAGCGGTCCCACCGGCGTTGCATCGGATCGCGACCGCACAGTCTCATCATAAGGCCGATGGGCGTGATGACCAAGTAGAAAACCGCGAGCATCAGCAGGTGCGACACCGTCCAGCCAATTGGAAATGCCAATGCCATCCAGACGACATACACGGGTCGGATGAGTTGAGGCGCGACCAGCCCCAGCAGTCCGCCAACTCCCGTGACGATCAGCATCACGAGCGACGGCGTGATCGAATCGCAACGCGTGTAGAGGATTCCGGCTACGATCATTCCGAACGGAATCAACAACCCCGCGAAGATCCGCAGGTCGCGCGGAACGGGATGCCAATTGATGTCTAACAGGGCCATGGTCTAGTCCAATTGAAACTGCGCCAGATACTCGTC
>JBGTHH010000982.1:0-3683 GCA_041746275.1 Pirellulaceae bacterium
ACCAGATCCCCTTGCAAGGACGCATCATCGCCGTGGCCGACAGCTACGATGCCATGACCAGCGATCGCCCCTACCGGAAGGGAATGCCGATCGAAAAGGCCGAACAGATCCTCCGCGACGGCATGGGCACACAGTGGGATCCCCAAGTCGGTGCCGCCTTCTTTGCCGCAGTCCACGACATGCGAACGATCTGCGGCAAGATCCCGAAGGAAGCGGAGGAACGTTCCGGCGAAACCGCCGAGAATTCGCCGAGCGCGGTTACCGCCGACTCGCTGTTCGCATCGATTGGCGCGCTAATGCCGAATGACACTGGAGTTTCACGCGAGATGTGGTCCAGCAACATGTCGTCCCCCTTAACACGTTGATTTTTCGCGACGACGTTGCAAAAGGGCAGCGGGCTCGTGCCGTCGTTAGTTGTTCGGCGAAGTCACAACTGCTGCCGCTCGTTCGCTTTCGAATCAGGCTAACGCTGGCCTCACGCCGTGGCATCGGATTTGCCTCCAGGATGGACGAGATTCTCCCTCGTCTTCCGTCGAGACAACCATGCTCAATTTCCTGTGCCCGCCACTACGGCTGGTTGCGATGTTCTGCGGCTGTTCGGTCCTCACTGCGGCTGGTTTGGCGAACGAGCCGATTACCGTCTGGCTGAGTGACGGACGGCAGGTGACCGGCCTGGCGGATGCACAAAGCGATGAGCAGAAGCTGTGGCTTCGGCGCGAGGCCGATCGTTTTGAACTGGCGAGTGGCTTTCCCTGGGACCAATTGGTGACGGGGCAGGTCGGGGAGAAGACGATGGACCTGGCCGCCCTGCGGGATTGGGTACTCGTACACAAGCGGCCCGGTCGTACGGTCCTCGAGATCGGCATCCGCGATGACGCCGAGCGGGTTTCCAGGATACCGTCGCCCGCAACCACGGAACCCGAGCGTGTGCAATCGCTCAGCATCGTCGCGACGTTGGCACAGTGGGATGGTGATGCTCAGACGGATGGACTGCGGATCTTCGTCGCCCCTCTCGATGCACGAGGCCAGTTGGTCCCCATCGATGGCCAAATCTTCTTCACGCTGGTGGTCGAGATAGAAAAGATCAACGGAGGTCAGCGCGGTTCGTTACTGCCGGAATTCCGCCAGCTTGATCGCGGCAGTTTTCTGGTCAAACTCGAACACTTCGCGGACGGTCCCGCCGCCTACAACTTGCCGTTTTCACGACAGCATCCCGAGTTGGACGTGAATCTCGGTTGCCAGGCATTAGTTCACGCTCGACTGGGCATTCCGGGGCACGGTGTGTTCGAGGCCAGTGATGCGCAAGTATCTCTCCGGGAAGTCAGCCGCTTCCGCGATCAACTCCAGCTTTATTCTCCACACCGCTACCTCCCGCTGGAACATGGTGGACCGAGCCGCCGATGAGGCTTTCTCAAGCATCACTAGGGAACCTGACGCTTGCGCGTGGCGGCGGACTTCGCCAGCCCAATTCTTCGCCCTGACGAGCTCCTAGGTGTTCTTGCGCCGGGGCGTCTTGCGACGCTCGGCCTGCCGCTGGTCGCGGGCAACCTCCTGGCGGTTCGACGCTTCGCGGCGGTCCTGCTCACGGCGTGTCACTGCCGAACGCTTCTCGATCAAGTGCTGCAAGGCCGGGGGTAGCGGTTCCATGTCGGGTTGATCCATCAGTGGGGCTCCCGGAAGTGGAGGTGAAACGGTTCAAAAACTACGAAGCGTGGCGGGCGAGTGACGCAGCGCCGTGGTTGGAGTCCGGTAACTCGCGGGCTCAACCACATGCACGGGTTGCTGCGGATCGTGCGTGTCCCGTGAATTCTCTGGCGGACAAATCGCGGGCGCATCCAACTCCCTAGCGGCGGGCGGATACTCGATTGGCATCGGCGATTCGAACATTCCCGGCAGGTGATGGCAATGTGGTCGGCGATCAGTGTAATTGGGAAGTCGCGGTTCAAACTCGGTGCGATCCACAGGTAGGAGCGGACCGTAGAGCAACGGTGTTTGGGTGCGTTGGACTGCCCACGGGTCGAGGCAGCGTTCACCGGCTGCCTGGGGAATGATCCGAGGCAACAGGGTCACAATGATCTCGTTGCGTTCACGCGTGATTTCGCGTCGCTGAAACATCCAGCCGACCATCCATAAATCGCCGAGAAATGGGATCTTGATCTGGTTGTCGATGTCGGTTTCCTTAATCAATCCTCCGATCACGATCGCTTCGCCATCGCCCAACATAACTCGAGTATCCACTTCCGTCGTTTCGCTCTCGGGCAACTGAGTGGTTGCATTGATGCGGCCGGTCGAGACTTGCGGATTGACCTGGATCAGGATCTGGCCGTCTTGGGCGATGGATGGCGTGACCTTCAGGATCACACCCACGTCCAAAAAGTCAACGCTCTGCAACGTGCTGGTTTGGGTGGTCGTGGTTAGCAGGTAACCGATCTTTGAGCCTACTTGCAGGTGCGCTTCCTGGTTATTGAGCACGGCCACCTTGGGCGAAGCCAGCGTCTTGGAATCGGTGGTCGCCTTGATCGCCTCCAATAATCCCGTCAATTGGGAGCCGTCAATCCGCAGTGACGAAACGGGCGGCACACCGGTGGCCAAGCCGACCGTCGCCAGGGTAATGTCGGCATTGGCGATGGTTAACATTTCCTGCAGATTCACTCCGTGGCGGCAGTTATCTTTCAGACTGATCTGCAGCACATGTGCTTCGATCAGCACTTGTCGCGGAGGTGTATCCGCCTGGGCCAGATAGTATTCAATACGTCGGAGGCTTTCGGGCAGATCCTCGACGATCAACTGCTCGTGAGTACGGCGATGATCGGTCGCCATCGATTGATTCGTGAACGACTTGCCCACCGGCGAGAGCAGTCCTTTGACAACGTTGTCCGCATCGGTCGCGGTCAGATAATTCAAGGCGAAGACCCGCACCTCTCGACCTTGCATATCGGCGGAAGACTTACTCTCACCGGTAATCTTCGACACGATGATGATGTTCTTTTGGCGATTCCACGTGTAACCATGAGTCGACAACAGCACGTCGAAGGCGTCGTTCAGCGGCGCGTCGGTCAACTTGATGGTGATCAACTCGCTCGCCTCGCTACCGGTCACGATGTTCAGACCGTGCTGCTCGGCAATCATCGCCAACAGGACGTTTAATGGCGCGTCGACGGCGGCCAGTGAAATCCGATCGAGTGCCGACGACATTTTGATCTTGTCAGTCGCGGCAGCCGGTTCCAACGGCACACGGACCCTCTGACGCGGAACCGGCACAGGCAACGGCTCCGTCGGCACGTCCTCTTCCGCTTGGACGAGTCGCACTCCGCCTTGGATGTTTCCATAGGTGGACGTCAGGCGTTGCGGCGCGATAGGTGTCGCCTTCGAGTTCCACCAAGCTTCCGGAGAGGAGGGCAGGGGGGAGGGACGTGGCTGGAACGGACGATTCGTATCGTTCATTACCACCCGGCTTTCAAAGACTTGATTGTCCCGAACTTCTGGTCCCGCAATTTGGCTGGACAGTGGTGGTGGCGAAGCGGGGACCATCGGAAAAGAGCAGCCCGAACCCAGCGCTAGCCACAGGCCTAGCCACAGCACGGGAACTATCCCCTTTTTCAGGGAATCGCCTTCTCGCTCGTGTTTCGCGGATTGGTAAAGCGCTGACATGACATGAACCGAAACGAAACAGAGATTGACGC
>JBGTHH010000983.1:0-2824 GCA_041746275.1 Pirellulaceae bacterium
CGATCTCCTCGAACGTAAAACCAAAACAAGCGCAGATCGGAGCAGCGGGATCTTTGGGATAGATGGGTACACGCAGTTCGTGCTCCGTCACCACGGCCTCGAACAAGTTGAAATACGCGACTTCACAACGCGCGAACCCACAAAACCACGCCGACTCGGCCAATCGCGAACGGACCTCGGGTCGGATGTGCGTATCGAGCGGTTCGGTAGTGACCGGTGTTCCCAGCGCACCGCAACGAGGGCAGTAGGCTTTGCCGTCGAACTCCGGTTCTTTGACGAAGGCTTTGTTCATGATCGGAACTGCGATGAATTTCGACTTCCACTCTGGTGACGCTCGTGCCTTCTTGGACTTCAGCATCGTGCCCACGATTCACAATCTAACGAACGCAATCATGACCGTGAATGGGCGAAAACTCGGCGACTTGCCTCGGCCCATGCCGCTTTCACCTTTCCCCGACGGTAATTCGCGACAATAATGGCGACTTCCGCGACCGGCGCGGGATCGAGACCGAACTATCGTACGAGCGTTGACGACATGCAACACGAGCCAGAGGTTGTCATCACGGGGGCCGGCGTCGTCAGTCCCATCGGAATCGGGATGGAAGCCTTTTGGGAGTCGCTACGAACCGGACGAAGCGGTGTCGGTGTGCTCCAGCATTACGATGGTCCGCTACGAGCGTCAGCGATCGGCGCGGAAGTCGCTGACTGGGATGGAACGACTTTCGTGCAGCCCCGGAAACGACTCAAGCTGATGAGTCGCGAACTGCAGATGGCTTTTGGCGCGGGAGTCCTCGCGTTCCGCCACGCGGGAGTCGGCGTAGGGCAGATCGATCCCGATCGGCTGGGCGTGGTGCTCGGCAGCCAAGGCTTTTACACCGATATCGACGACTTGCTGCCCGCCATGCGAGCCTGCCTGCGGGATGGCCAATTCGACGCCGCACGCTGGGCGGAACACGCGCTGCGGGCGATCAATCCGCTCTGGCTGCTGAAGTATCTGCCCAACATGGCGGCTTGTCATTTGGCGATCGCTTTTGATGCCCGGGCACACAATAACACGATCGCGTTGAGCGAAACGTCGAGTCTGCTAGCCGTCATGGAAGCCGCACAAGTGATTCGCCGTGGCGGAGCGGATGTGATGCTGGCGGGCGGTTTGGGAACGCGTGTCCAGCCCACTGCGATTCCCTATCGCGGCGAGGCCACCTTGTCGCATCGCATCGATGATCCCCGAGGCGCTTCCCGGCCCTTCGATGCGACTCGCGACGGCATGATCAACGGCGAGGGTTCGGGCGTGTTCGTGTTGGAAAGCCGTGTCCACGCCGAGGCGCGCGGAGCCGTCGTGTTGGCGCGTGTGGTGTCGGCGAGCAGTTCATTCGAACCGCAGTCTCCCGGCCAGCCCAACACGGGTCGCGCCATTCGTCACACGATCACCGCGGTCATGGCCCAGTCGCGAATCACGCCGGAACAACTCTCCCATGTGAACGCGCACGGCGTCAGCACCATCGAGGACGATATCACCGAAGCGCTAGCGATTCGCGACACCTTGGGCGATGTTCCCGTCACGGCACCGAAGAGTTTTTTCGGCAATCTGGGTGCGGGAACTGGCGCGGTCGAAATGGCTGCGAGTCTTCAGGCATTACAGTCCGGCCTGATTCCTTTCACGCTCAATTACCAGACTCCCGATCCCAACTGCCCGCTCCATGTCGTGCGGGATGCCTGTGGGGAGTCCGATAAGCCTTATGCCCTGCTGCTGAATCAAGCTTGGACGGGGCAGGCCACCGCTTTGTTGATCGCCAGCGATGCAGCCGATCGGTGAAACGCAGCCGTCTCCCGTCACGATACGAAGCAACGATCACGAAATAACTTCCCCGTATTCCCAGCGATCATCACAACGGAGCGTGATGGCTACTTTGGATTTGAGGAAGTTGTTTTGTGATCGTTGCTAACGCAGTGCCGCCAACAGTAACGGCGTGGGAACCAGATGCGGACCTAGTGTAGCCAGGGCTTGTAGTCGTTCGACGATCGTCCGCGCTTCCCACTGCTGCCCCCAATACATCAAGCCGCCTCGGGCGATCGGAAACCCTAAACCATAGGTCACCGCCAAATCGATTTGAGCGGCGTCGCGCACGCGATCTTGCTCGAGCAAACGCGTGCCTTCCAACAGCATCGGCAACAAGACGGCATCCGCGATCTGCTCGTCGGTAAGCCGTGGCTCAGGTGCCTCAACTAGCCGTTCGATAAGACTTTGAGCCCGTGGATTCACGCGACGGGATTGGCGCTCCGTCAGGCCTTGGTCGTGTAGATAGAAGCCGGCTCCGGTCTTGCGGCCAAGTTGTTTTTCCTTAATCAATCGCACCAGCACGGGCGAACGCACGACCAATTTGTCCGACTCGGCGACCAATGCGAAACCGACCTTGAACGCCACGTCCAGTCCCACCTCGTCGTACGCGCGCAGCGGTCCCATCCTCATGCCGAAGTCCGTGGCGATGCGATCGATGCGCTGCGAATCGACTCCGGCCAACAGCAACGTCATGCCGGCGTTCATGTAGGCCAACAAGAGTCGGTTCACAACAAACCCCAAGCCGTCCTGCACCACCAAGGGAATGCGCCCCAGCGACTCGGTGAATCCGACGACTGTCGCGGCGGCAGCCGCACTTGTTTGCGGGCCGGGGATGATTTCGAGGATCGAGCGTTCCACAATTGCCGACAGGTAGTGCAGGCCACAGAACCGCGTCGGATTCGTCATCTCGCTGGCTAACGAGGCGATGGGCAGCGCGGACGTGTTCGAGACGATAATGGTCTCGGGACGGCAATGCTGTTCCAGTTC
>JBGTHH010000984.1:0-12154 GCA_041746275.1 Pirellulaceae bacterium
CAACGCTCACGAAATGACTTCCTCAAATCCAATGTAGCCACCACGCTCCGCCGTGATGATAGCTGGGATAACGGGAAGTAATTTCGTGAGCGTTGGAGCAGAATCGATGAGTGCGGATGAAGCTGGCATCTACGAAGACCATATTCTTCGACACTACGAAGAGCCCTATCATAACGAGTCGTTCGCCGATGCGACGCATCGACAACGCGTTGACAACCCCGTCTGTGGAGACAGCGTCGAATTACAACTCGGCGTCCGTGAGTCCCGTATCGTTTCTCAAGCATGGTATACGGGGTCCGGCTGCGTCATTAGCCAAGCTTCCGCATCCATGCTGGTTGAGTACATCGAAGGCAAGAGCCTTAAACAACTAAGCCAGCTTTACTGCGGAAGACATGTTGAGCCTCTTCCAAGGGCGCCTGACGCCCCATCGGCAACAATGCTGTCTACTTGCATGGCAAGCCTTGCAGAGACTGACCGGGCGGACTGCCTGACGTTGACTCCACATGCCCTCGCTGCGTTCTCAAAGCCATGTTCGGACAGATCGTGCAGATCGATCGCGTTCTCACCGACATCCTTGCGAAAAAGCCGTATATCTTGCTCCTTTCGCATCCCGGAATCAAAATCGTCAGCGGCAGCGAATTGGCCAGTGAATGTGGACCGATTCAGTATTACGCACACGCCAAAGCCATCACGGGACGCGCGGGCTCATTCCCTTCGCGATACCAAAGCCATCAAGTGGATGAGCCGCTGGCTCAATTCCGCAGCGCGCGGTTGCGAGCCGCTTGTCTGCAAGTGGTCGACAACTTGATCAAATGGGTGCAACTCGCGCTTCTCACTTATGCAGCTTGCCCATATAGACGCGACTGCTCATTTTCAATCCGGAATTCGACGAACTCGTTCCATTGGTCGTTGAGGTAGATGGCACGTAGCTGCACCATGGGATGTGCACCCTCCATTTCCCAACGCATCCCACTTCGTTCCATGCGGTCTTTGACCAAGTGCCGACAGCATCCCTCGGCAACACCACTCCCGATCGGATAGCCTGCTGCCAGATATTCGTGGTAGTGCATGCGTGACCGGTGATTATGAAAATAGCCGATGACATCGAGAACGGTCTTTCGTTTCTTGCCTTGGAGGTCATGTTCTGAGAGGAGACGGCGAAAACGCGCACAAACGCAGCTACTTTTTCCTTCGAGAATCATTTCCAAGTAGTGATCCACAAACTGCTCCGCCTGCCGACTACCTTCAGCATGAAAACAATACGCAACCTTCCACAGTCGCTCCGTCACGTGGTAGATGTCCAGAATACCAATAGCGCGCGCTAACCACTCCTCTTTTTCTGCCCAGAGCGCCGTCTCGCCGTCCATGACACAAATCAGCTTCTTTTGGTGATCGGGGTCGCGCCGATGCGCTTCCAGAGCCAGTCGGATGAACAGGCCCAGGCGTCCGTTGGTGACAACACCTTCGCGAATCTTGGTCATCTCCGCCCAGACCCGTTTATTGGCTGGGCGCGGGCGAGCTTCCTGACAATCCCGGCGATGGATTTCATCCATGATCTGATCGGTCGTCCGCACAAAGGGTGCGACCGTGTAGACCGAACCTGCATAAGCCATTTGCTTCTTGGTGCGTTTCTCACCACGCCCCAAGCGTTTGGACTTGCCCGCTGTCGACTGCCGCGGCGCATCCTCAGCCTCCGGCGGTTTACCATCCAACTCACGCAGACGCTCTTCCAGCGGACGACGCATGGGAATCCCTTTCCCGTCGGCCGTGACTACCAGAAGGTCTTCTTCCGTCGCGCGGTCAGGCACGCTTTGTGAGCACCAGAACGAGCTCGCAAAGGCTCCCATGTTTCGATTCATGGTTTCTGCCGCCCGGGTGCTGCTGTCGACGCCCAGCAGATCACGTAGCGAATCGACACTCTCGCGAAAGGCGTCCTTGATACACATGCGCTGCAACCAGTCCTCCAGCACATAGGATTGCTCTCCTGCGGGAAGCCCCAATTTCGCATCCAGGGGAACCCACTGGATCTTTTGACCTTCTCGAATTCCATACACGTAGCGAGAGATGTCGATGACTCCGAAGATCGAGCGGTACTTCCGTGGATGCTGGCCGTGGTATCGGCGCAGTTCCTGATCTTGGTGGACGATCGTTTCTCCAGCGTCACCATCTCCGGCCTGGGCCACGAAGCCGCTCAGCAACGAATGTCCCATCGCCAACAGCGCCTCAAAGATGGCTCGCTCCACCTGGTCGACACGCACTTCCTCTTTCGAGCAGTTTTCAATGAGCTCGATGACGGTCTGAAGTTGTTCCTGCGCCTTGCAAAATGCCAGCTCGTGTTGCATCATCGACATTTCGAGTCTCCTTGTGGATAGAACCGGGATTGCGAAACACAATCTTGTTCTACCACAGGAGGCTCGACTTCTCACACTAACGCTAGCAGACCCATAACGACGCTAGCGCCTTCACGTCAAATACTTAAGCCATAACGAATTGCACCCCGAGAAGCGCGAGTCACGCCCTGATCAAATGCAACGCTCATTTCCACAGCAAGATCCAATTGTGGAAGCAGCGCGGTGTGGACTCGCGCGACATCCGCTTCAGAGTGGCACATCGCGCCGTGCGGACGGTGTTTTAAAATGGCTAGCGGTCGTCGCTCGTATCATCATTAATGCCGTAAGCGCCAACAGAACCATCGTAGACGATGAGGATTTCCGATGTCCTCAAGAGTGGAGTCTATCGATGAGACGAGTGGCGAGTGTCGTGAAGTTCGTGAAGCGGATGAGGCGAGTGGGTACGAGCGGACCTCCACCTGACACTTGTCGAGTGTTCGACGGTGTACTTCCCCGCTGCAATCCCCGATTGATTCGTGACCACTGCGAGTTGAAACCCAAGTGTCCATAACGCTCCTAACGCCTCGACACACCCCGGGGTGAATTCCCAGTCGTCGATGCGATGGACGTACCCGCGATCCACGTTAATCGTTCCATCGCGATCAAGAAAAGCCACTGGGATAGAGCTGGAAACCATGTTCGCACCGTTGCTGCGACTTAACGTGCTGGACGCCTAGCCATACGAGTGAAGCGTTTCCACATCGCCGCCAGAATCTAGATACTACCATTTTTCAGTTGACTCGATACACTGGGGGATGCCGTCTGACATTCGTCACGGCTTGCAGGCAGCTTCGACAAGGGGCGTTGGCATGCAGCGACTCATCCTCAAGTCTTTTCAAAGTCCTGGCGATGTGGTGGTGTTGTCCGCTGCGGTGCGCGATCTGCACGCGGCCTATCCGGGCCGATACCAAACCGACGTGCGCACCTCGGCCGCCGCGATCTGGGAACACAATCCGTATTTGACACAGCTCCGCGAAGGCGACACAGGCGTGGCGTCGCTTAACATGCACTACCCGCTGATTCATCAGAGCAATGAGCGGCCGTATCACTTTCTCCACGGCTACGTTCAGTACCTGGAACAGCAGCTTGATCTCCGCATCCCTGTGACGCGGTTCCACGGCGACATTCACCTATCGGAAGAAGAGAAGCAATTGCCGCCGCCGGGTGCCGAAGGCGGCGTGCCCGAGCGGTTCTGGATCGTGGTGGCGGGCGGCAAGTACGATTTCACAGCCAAGTGGTGGAATCCCGCCAGTTTCCAAGCGGTCGTCGATCATTTCAAAGATCGCCTCACGTTCGTGCAGTGCGGTGAAGCCGGACACTGGCATCCGCAGCTCAGCGGCGTCGTGGACTTGGTGGGCAAGACGAATTTGCGGGAGCTGATACGACTGATGTACCACGCCCAGGGCGTGCTCTGCCCGGTGACGCTGGTGATGCATCTGGCGGCGGCGGTGGAAACCAAGCCGGGTCAGCCGCGCATCCGCCCCTGCGTAGTCGTGGGGGGCGGACGCGAGCCGGCGCATTGGGAAGCGTATCCGAACCATCAATACATCAGCACCAATGGCATGCTCGCTTGTTGCGCTCAGGGTGGCTGCTGGAAATCCCGCTGCCAGCTTGTCGGAGATGGCGACTCCAAGGACAAACGCAATGTTTGCGAAAGCCCCGTGCAAGTCGCGACGGATCTGCAGATTCCAAAGTGTCTGGACATGATCGCGCCACAAGACGTGATTCAGCGAGTGGAGTGGTATTTCAACGGCGGCATCCTCAGCATCGGAAATGGACATCAAGCAATGCAACGAACCGACAATGTGCGGGCAATTCCCAAACAGATTCCCAATGGCACGCAGATAGAGGAGGGAACCGTGATGAAGCGAGACCGGCGGCGCGTACTCCTAACGTTTCGCCACGGCCTCGGCGATGCAGTGCAACTGACAGTGGTCCTGCGGCATTTGGCTCAATGTCGGCCAGACTGGGAAGTCGATGTAGCTGCCTTGACCGGAAAACATTCCGCCTTTCACGGTCTATGCCGAAATACGTCGGTGTTGGAAGGGTCGAAGAACTCATGTTATGACCACGTCTATGAGTTGGAGTGGCACGAGGTGCGACAAGCCTATACGGAATATCCGTCAACAAAACCCACTCGCTGTTTGCTGGAAGTGTTTGGTATCGAACCGCAACTTGACCTGTGTCACTACTCGATCCAGATTCGCCCAGAAGTCTCGTCGCGAGCCCGCCAATACCTGTCCGAAATCTGCCACGCCAGTGCAATCGACGACGAACGATTTCCGGTGGTGCTAATCCATTACGAGGGCAACACATCGGGTGAACGAAAAAACCTGCCTCACGAATTGGCTCTGGACCTTTGCGACACGATCATTGCTTGCGGCTGCGTGCCGGTGATTCTCGATTGGGATCGACGTTCACTACTTCCTGACGGACTCCGGATATTCAACCCCGGAGCGGAGCATCCTCTCTGGGGCCAAACCGGAACCGGCGATGCGGAAGTCTTAGCCGCGTTATGCGAAGCTTCTCGGCTGGTCATTGGAGTGGACAGCGGTCCTTTGCATGTGGCTGGAGCGACCGAGACTCCCACAGTCGCCGTTTGGACGCACCATCATCCCGTGCATTATTTCGACCTGGCGGACAACGTGTTGCACCTCGTCCCCGGTAACCACGAGCAACTCACGAACGGCCCGAACGCCACAGCGTTCTTCGGCACGCACTACCGCCATCAAACGTACAAAGAACTCCGAGTAGACCTGCCGGCATTAGTCGAAAGCCAACTCACCGGCGGGGAATTTGAAGCGGCGGCCAATCGCCGCTTCCTAAAGCGACTCACCTCACGATCCTTCGATCAACGCTACTACGTTGAGCATAAACTTGCAGGATTGGACTACCTGGGATTTGGTGATTGGCAGCAGCAATACGGTCGCTGGCTTGTGGACAGCCTCGGGCTTAAGGGGAAACGGGTGCTAGACGTCGGCTGTGCGTGCGGATCGATCTTGCGGGGACTTGGGCAATCGGGGGCGGTCGTTCATGGGGTGGATATCAACGAACACATGATCTGCGCCGGGCGAGAAAAGTGGCCTGATATGAAACCGCTGCTGGCGGTTTGCGACGCAGTGAATCTGCATCTGTACGGCGATGGCAGTTGGGACGCAATCCACACGGCTCAGGTGGCGGAACATTGGAAGCCAGAACTTGTCCCTCACATTCTGCACGAGTTCGCGAGAGTTGTTGTTCCGGGCGGACTGTTGTTCTGTGCTCTCGACACAGAGGAATTGTTTGCGCGTCAGGGCCGAAAACTGGAAGACGAAGACCCGACGCACATTTGCGTGCGTCCGCTGGCATGGTGGCACGAACAATTACAGCAAACTGGATGGACACTTTGTACCGAGCGATTTCGTGAGGCTCTCTTCGGCCACCAAGAAAGTTTTCTTCGACGCTACGACTGGGATTGGTTCGTTGCGGAAAGGACTGGAGATCAATGAATCACGTCACCGCAGTCACAATCGGCATTGGGGCGGAGCACGTCGCCCTCGCCAAAGAAGCCGCCACTCGGATGCAACAGTTGGCACGTGTTCCCGTACAGATTCTCGACGCCAATGACCTCCGGCGTTCAGGAGTTTCTCACCCGTGCCACCTGAAATTTCGCCTCTTCGAGCTCGTCGACGCCGAGAACATCTTATTCTTCGACGCCGATGCATTTTGCCTTCGTCCGTGGGAGCCTACAGCGTTCTGCGATCGGCGCGAGTGGCTGGCGGTGCGAGGTTGGTGGTTTGACCCGTGGGTTGCCAAAGTGGGAGATGCGTACGGATTTGGCGAAGACATCTTCAACGCGGGCATTTTCCTGTGCAACCGCACGAACCATCTGCCCGTGCTGCGCCTAGCGGAAGCTCTGCACACCGACGACGATCGTTATGTCGGTTTACACAACCCTGACGAAATCGCCTTAAACATCGCGCGCGCCGTAAGTCGCACTCCGATCGAGTTTCTGGATCGTCGGTACAACTGGCTTCAGTTCGGACGCGGTACACTGGCCGAACACGCCGACGTTGTAATTGCACATGCCTGCGACGCTGAGCTTCGACGACAGTACCTATTGAACGCGGGCTTCTTGAAATGCCAAGCCGGTGTCGCCAAAGAAAACATTGTCGCTGACGAACTCGCGGGAAAGTCCTTCATCTACGATCGTCTCGGCTACGACAGCCGCCCCATGTTCCTTCGAACGGATGGCACGATCGGACGCGGGATTGGCGGGGCCGAACGGTACTTCATGACGACTGGTGGCGCTGAACAGCACCGGTTGGTCATCGGTAGCGAGCTTGATGAGACGTGTGTGCTCAAAAAGGACATCGATGGAGTGTGGCGAGGGCGCTGGTCGAATTACGAGCGCATGCCGGTAACTCTTACGAAGCACCGTGCACAAGTGTTAATCGACCTGCTGCGCGACCGCGGAGCGCGGTTGGGTGTACTGGCCGGAGTCGAACTCGGGGTATTCCGTGGTGAATCTTCCGAAATACTGCTTCGCCAGTTGCCCGAATTGACGCTATTCATGGTGGACCCGTGGCGCGTCGCGTCCGCGGAATCTGATTATTGGTTGACAAACGCGGGCGATGCGACGATGACGCAGTCGATGTTCGACGAGGCCATGTTAAGTGCAGCATCTGTTACGAGGTTCGCAGCATCACGACGCCATCTGGTTCCTTGCCGTTCACACGAGGCGGCCGCTTTTCTTCCCGATCAACTCGATTTCGTCTTCATCGATGGCGACCACAGCTATAGCGGAGCGGCAAGCGACATCGCGGCTTGGTGGCCACGGCTTTCGGCGCATGGGCTGATGTGCGGACACGACTACGGCAATCCAAACTTTCCTGGCGTGAAACGCGCAGTCGACGAATTCGCACCCGCGAATGGCTTACGCGTGCGATGCGACTCGGACATGGTTTGGTATTACGAGCCTCTAGAGAGCAGGGCTTCGTGCGAAGGGTCCGTACCGGTTCGCACGACTGAAATGGTGAGTTATTCGTGAGTCTTCAAGCCAGGGTTTTAGCTCGATGAACCAATTACTACAGCACTTCCATGCCTGGAAACAACGGCGAGTCCTGGTACTCGGCGATCTCATGCTGGATCGATATACCTGGGGTGATGCCGAGCGGGTCAGCCCGGAAGCGCCTGTCTTGGTATTACGGACGGAAACTGAAGAGGTACGATTAGGGGGCGCAGCCAGCGCAGCGACGCTGTTGCGCGGTTTAGGCGCGGAAGTCGCTGTCGTGGGGGTAGTAGGCGACGACACAAGCGGCCGCGTTGTAGCGAGATTGCTGCGCGAACAAGGGATCGATGACCGTCTAGTGCTGTCCGAGGAGTCGCGGCGAACGACGACGAAAGAGAGGTTCCTTGGGCGCACAATGAGCCGCCACGCCCATCAGATTCTGCGGGTTGATTCGGAGGATTGCCACGCGCTGCGATCCGACCTCGTGACGCAATTGAAGGATCGGCTGTCGGCCGAGCTTTCCAGCTACGATGCGGTCCTTGTTTCTGATTATGCCAAGGGAGTCTGCACGAGGGCCTTAGTTTCATGGATCATCGATGCCGCAAAGGGGCACGGTGTACCTACCTTGGTTGATCCTGGGCGGGGAGTTGACTACGAGCAGTACAGGGGTGCCACGATCATCAAGCCTAATCGGCTCGAAGCGCAGGAAGCGTCCGGCATCACGATATGCACTCCGAGCGATGCGCTGGACGCGGGACACAAGCTCTGCAGCCAGTTCGACACTGCCGCCCTGATCGTCACGTTGGACTGCGATGGCATCGCCGCCTGTCTCTCCAATGGTGAAGGAGAATTGTGCTCTGCTGAGGTTCGGGTTGTCTGCGACATCACCGGTGCGGGAGACATGGTCGCGGCGATGGTTTCCTTGTGTCTGGCGAACGGCCTGCCCGTTGTGGACGCGGTGCAGTTGGCGAACATCGCTGCCGGCTTGGAAGTCGAGCAGCTTGGCGTAGTACCCATCGAGCTACCGCAAATTCGCGCCCGCCTACAAATCGCCCATTCGGATGTCGAAAACCCGCATTCCACAGTTCCCGCGGCGAAACCCATTGTCTCGCTCGACGAAGCTATCGCCTTAGCAGCATCGTATCGCGCTCAAGGGAAGCGAATTGTTTTCACCAATGGTTGCTTTGACCTACTGCATGTGGGGCACGTGGGATATTTGCAGGAGGCCGCGCGGCTGGGCGACGTGCTGATCGTGGCCGTCAACAGCGACGCGGGAGTGCGTCGACTGAAGGGACCCGATCGGCCGGTGATCGGCGAGCGCGATCGAGCGGCGATGTTGGCGTCGTTGGCTTGTGTGGATCACGTGTTGATTTTCGACGACGACACGCCGCACGAATTGTTGCGGCAGCTACGCCCCGATGTATTGGTGAAGGGCGGCACGACGGCAGAAGTCATCGGCCGGGAAGTTGTGGAGGCCTATGGAGGCAGGGTCTGTACCACGGCAGCGGCCGTTGGAACATCGACCACGGACCTCATCACCCGCCTAGCGAGAATCACGAATCAGGCTCTGCTCGGAGATAGATGAAATGATCGCACGAGAAACGCAAGGCTGGCGTGCAGCTCTTATTGTTCGTCGATACCCCGTTTGACTACTCAATCCACTCGGAAGGGAGAATGGCATGAGCTGTGCGACGTCGGAAAAGGCTCCATGTTGTTGTGCGTGCTGCCGGTGCGAGCAGTTAGTAATAGCACTCTCACTTGGGCATCACCTGAGAGTAAGGTTGGGCGGTCCATTCTCTGGTGATTGCTTTTTGCAGGCGGGTGGAACTAGCAATGACATTTGTTACGCCTGGTCTTGGGGTGTCTATATCTGTGATGAGGATGTTCAGGATCATGGTGCTCACTTAGAGCAGATGATGTTTTATTGCCTCAAGAAAGAAAAAAGTCTGAAGCGAATGGTCTTCGCGGCAAGCCTCAGTAATATGGGCTGCAACTTTACAAGTGAAGCGGGAGACCCTGACCCTGTGGGAGGCCAGGTAGCAAAATATCCCACTGAAATCCGTTGCAAAAAGGGGGAGTTATTTTACGCCAAGTTTGTATTTCCGCTGCATGAGTCACAACCCGGCGGTTGTAACTTTCTCGGTGGCGCGGCGAATCCCGTCATTTTCGAGATTGAAGCATTACAAACTTATCCTCCACCTGAGTATCCGTAATACGACGTCATGGAATCCGTTGCGATGAATGCCGACGAGCAGCATACCCATCGGCCTCAATCCGAACGTCCGCCGAGCTTGATGCGGCGGACGTGGAATCTGGCGGCGGCTCTGGCCAGTTTCTTGGCCGATGGTTGCCAGACTCTCACCAAAGAAGAGTACCAAGCCCGCTTGGAAGTGTGCGAAACGTGCGACCAGCGGCGCGGCAACCGCTGCCTGAAGTGTGGCTGCAAACTGTCGCTCAAGGCTCGCGGTCGAGCGTTTCAATGTCCCTTGAACAAATGGCCTACTTTGACCGGCGAACCGGCTGACCCTTGATATCGGCCAGCCGCCAACCGAAAGCGAGAAAGCACCAACTAAGACAATTTTTCATCCCCCCGAACCATTCGATACGGGAGTAACCGGATATGACGATCGACAATCAAGGCTGTCGCTGTGCCGTTCCTCGCTGCACGTGCGAAGACGTTGAGGTGGGCTGCTATCTTCCACCCATCTCCGGCCTGAAGGCCATGTGCGTCTCGTCGCATCGCTTCCTCGTGACCACGGACTGCTCCGGCGTGGTCCTGACGAAGGTCGACTACGGCCTCGGCTCGAACCGGCTGTCGTCCCTGGAACCCTTCGTGACCAGCGGCTGCGCCTGTGAAGTCCCGCCCTGCACGGTATTGCGTTTCAATTACAACGAGGAGTCCGAAACCTACGAGGGCGAACCCGGCTTTTGCCTGGTCTACCGCAACAACCAATTCTCCCTGTTGGACAACGAGGGCAAGGAGTGGTTCTTCCGCGGCTTCGAGCCGCATGAAGAGAATCCAGGGCGATTCATCTCGGGACCGGCCGCCAACGGCAGCCGCCACAGCATGGAAGCGTTTGATCCGGACGATCCGGAGGGCAATCCCTACAACGCGTCCGGTGGCCTCAAGGGACTGCGCGTCGTGGAAACCGTGGACGATGTGCAAATCACCTACGCCTACGCATTCACCTACCGGGACGATGGCCACATGACCGTGGCCACGGTGAAGAGAAAGGAAGACGAGGGCTCGTGGCAGAATCTGCAGCGCGTGCTGTTTACCTACTACGGTGCCTCGACCGACAGCTCCAGTTCGTCCAGCGGCGGCGGGAGCGGCGAGAGCGAAGGCGGCTTGGACGGCGATCTGCAGTCGGCCACCCAACAGTTCTATGTCGACGACCAGTGGACGGGCGACCGCGTGTCGTATTACCGATACCACACCGGCGGCACCGCCGGCTACGAGCATCAGGTGAAGTACGTCTTGGGGCCAGAGGAATTCGCGCGTCTGGCGGACGATCCCGAGGTCGACGACCCGCTGTCGGCCAGCGACGAGAAGGTCGCCGAATACGCCGCCACCTACCTGGAATACGACGAAGACGGCGAAGTCTCGCTGCGCCAGCGGGCAGGCAGTCTGCCCACCATCCTGCACACCGAAACCAGTGACTACGAAGGCGAAGGCCACAACCAGTGGAAGTACAAGACGGTCGAGACGCGCGGCGACGGCGGCGTGCGGACGCGCTACGAAAACTTCAAAAGCCAGCCGCTGTTGGAAGAGTTTAAAGCCCATGCCACGGCCGACGAAAGCCTGATCGAGTTCCGCGAGTACGCTGCCAACGGCAACCTGACGCTACACGCCACGGCCTCGGCCCTGGAGGGCTACTCGGTCGGCAACTATGCCATCACACCGACGTACAAGTCCGATGGCGGTCAGTTCACGGTCGGCTTGGTGCATCTGTACGACTACTACACCGAGACCACCACTGGCACGGGCGGCGTGGCCGCTGCGGGTTTGAAACAGCACGACAAAGTCCGTCAGGGTCGCGACGGCACGCCGATCCTCGTGCGAACCTACGAATACACCGAGCATAGCGCCGTCATCTACCCACCGGATACCGGTTCGAGCAGTTCTTCCAGTTCCTCCAGTTCGGGCGGCCTAGACAGCCACTTCACCGTCGCGATCCACCCGCTGGCCCGAAAGATCGAGTACAAGACCGAAGACGGCACGAGTCCGATCGTTACCAGCTATGCCTACCAATGGCACCTCGGCACGCTGGAAATGCAGCAGCGGGTGACGACGTTGCCCATCGTGCCTGTGACGCAGAACGGCTCCGGCGTGGCCACCACGCGCACCGAGCGCTTCGATCAGCATGGCAACCTGGTCTGGCTGAAAGACGAACGCGGTTACATCACCCACCACCAGTACGACGTGGCTCTTGGCAAGATGGTGCGGACAATCCGCGACGTCGACGACAGCCAGCTCACCGTGCCCGACGGCTGGAGTACACCGGCCGACGGCGGCAAGCATATCGTGACCGACTATGAATACGATGTGTTCGGCCGGCAGACCCAGGCGCTCGGCCCTGAGCACACGATCGACATCGGCGGCTCGGCCAAAAACATCCGCCGTGCCGAGTGGACGGTGCCTGACGACGTGACCCGCGAGGTGCGTTCGGCCCAGGGCTACTACGACGTGACCGCCGAAACGTACACGCTCGTCAATCCCGTCTCGATTCAAAAGCGCAACGCTGCCGGTACACGGATCGAGTCGATCCGCGCC